>JAQVZQ010000012.1 GCA_028708095.1 Dysgonamonadaceae bacterium | reverse complement strand
GATAAAGAATTTATTGTAGCTACAGAAGAAAGTATATTACACGAAATGAAAAAACAAAATCCAAATAAAGTTTTTATCCCTGCTCCACCCGAAGATGCAGAGTGTGCATGTAATGAATGTTTTTATATGAAGATGAACACTTTAGAAAAAGTATATTTATGTTTGAAAAATGAACAGCCTGAAATACTTATTGATGAAGAAGTGAGATTAAAAGCGGTAAAATCTATACAACGCATGTTGGAGATATCAGAACAACATGGTTTGTAACTTTTGATAAGTATAAGCAAAAAAAAAGAGTGAAATTTCCACTCTTTTTTTGTATATAATAATTTGAAAATACAAATTATAGTTGAGGTCCAGCAGCTACTAGTGCTTTACCTTCTTCATTATCTGTATATTTTTCGAAGTTCTTAATAAAACGACCAGCTAAATCTTTAGCTTTATCATCCCACTCTTTTTTGTCTGTGTATGTATCACGTGGATCAAGAATTTTATCATCAACCTGTTTTAAAGATGTTGGCACTTCAAGATTGAAATATGGAATCATTTTTGTTTCCGCTTTGTCTATCGAACCATCTAAGATTCTATCGATAATACCACGTGTATCTTTAATAGAGATACGTTTTCCAGTACCGTTCCATCCTGTATTTACAAGATATGCAGTAGCACCACTAGCTTCCATTTTCTTCACTAATTCTTCACCATATTTTGTTGGGTGTAGTGAAAGGAAAGCAGCACCAAAACATGCAGAGAAGGTAGGTTGAGGAGATGTTACACCTCTTTCAGTACCGGCTAATTTAGCTGTAAAACCAGAAAGGAAGTGGTATTTGGTTTGTTCTGGAGTAAGTTTAGATACTGGAGGCAACACACCAAAAGCATCCGCTGTAAGGAAAATTACTTTTTTAGCAGGACCTGCCTTAGAAACTGGCTTAACTATATTGTCGATGTGATAAATAGGATATGATACACGAGTATTTTCAGTTACTGAATTATCGTCGAAATCAATTTTACCATTTTCGTCAACTGTTACGTTTTCTAGAAGCGCATCGCGTTTGATTGCTGCATAAATATCTGGTTCAGATTCTTTATCAAGATTAATAGTTTTTGCATAGCAACCACCCTCGAAATTGAATACACCCTCATCGTCCCAACCATGTTCATCGTCACCAATAAGTGCGCGATTTGGGTCGGTAGAGAGCGTTGTTTTACCTGTTCCTGAAAGGCCAAAGAATATAGCTGTATCGCCATCTTTTCCAACGTTAGCAGAGCAATGCATAGCTGCCATACCTTTGAGAGGTAAATAGTAGTTCATCATTGCGAAAATACCTTTTTTCATTTCACCACCATACCAGCTTCCACCCACAACGTGCATTTTTTCTGTAAGGTTAAATACGGTATAAACTTCAGAGTTTAGACCATGTTCTTTCCATTTTGTATTGGTAGTTTTAGATGCATTTAAAGATACAAAATCTGGTTCACCATAATTACTTAGTTCTTCTTCAGTAGGACGGATAAACATATTCTTAACGAAGTGTGCTTGCCATGCTACCTCCATAATGAAACGGACCTTTAAGCGTGAATTTTCGTTAGCACCACAAAACGTATCAACAACATACAATTTTTTTCCTGAAAGTTGTTTTGTTGTTAATTCTTTTAAATCATTCCATACTTCAGGTGTAGTAGGTTTATTATCGTTCTTGGATTCAGGAGTAGTCCACCAAATTGTATCTCTAGTTACGTCATCTTTAACGATGAATTTATCTTTTGGAGAACGTCCTGTGAATACACCTGTCATCACGTTTACAGCACCAAGTTCAGTTTCTTGGCCTTTTTCGAATCCCTCCAAACTTGCGTTTGTTTCATCTTCGAAGAGTTTTTCATATGAAGGGTTGTGGATGATTTCTTTTACATCCGTTATTCCATACTTACTTAAGTCTAATTTTGTCATTTGTATTAAAGTTTTATGTAAATAATTCGTTCTGATTATTATATTGTTATATTTTTTCTATTAAGAGACAGCAAAGATAAAAATTATAATTTCACAGTGCTATTAATTAGAGAAATATTTCTTTAATTAATTATAATTTTTTTGTGTTACTTAATCAAACAAGAAAGTTTACTTAAAAGTTTAATCAACAAGCATATTTCTATTACCTTTGCATTTATATAGTATCTTTTCATTATTCATTTATTGCATATGAAAGTTGTAAATTTTTCTCAACAAAATTCCTTATTAAATTCTTTCGTAAGAGAACTTCGAGATATAAACATTCAGAATGATCGTTTAAGGTTTCGTAAAAATATTGAACGTATTGGTGAAATAATGGCATATGAGATAAGTAAAGATTTAAATTATTCATCAAACATTATAGAAACACCATTAGGAAAAATAAATATTGATTTATTAAAGGATGATATAGTGATTGCAACCATTTTACGTGCAGGTCTTATATATCATCAAGGCTTCCTTAATTTCTTTGATAATGCAGATAATGCTTTTGTTTCGGCTTATCGTAAATACAAAGAAAATCAACTTTCATTTAATATTCATATAGAATATATTGCTTCTCCTTTGATAAATGATAAAACATTAATTATTACCGATCCAATGCTTGCAACAGGAGGTAGTATGGAGCTATCATATCATGCTTTGCTAACAAAAGGTAAACCGAAACATATACATATAGCTACAATTATTGCCAGTCAACAGGCTATCGATTATTGCAAAGAAAAATTTCCTAATGAAAATACAACTATTTGGGCTGCAGCAATTGATCCTGATCTCGACAAACATGCTTATATTGTTCCTGGATTGGGAGATGCTGGAGATTTAGCTTACGGAGAAAAAGAATAGAAGAAAAATATTTATAAGTTGAGTCCACTCCGAAAACCCTCAAATGTTGATTATTAGTTTTTTTCTGCCCTTTGTTCCTGAAGGAATAAGCGTAATAAACAGCACTCTGCTAAAGTCTCCTTTAGGATATTTAGGGGCGGAAATGAGTAAGATTGACTTTTCAGAGTAGACTTATAAGTTAAATATAATAGTTTATTTCTTATTATAATATTTATCAAGCTCTTTTATTTCAGTGTTTTTCTTTCCAAGTAATACTTTCTTGAAGTACGATTTTATAAAACCCCAGCCATAACCATATAATTGTATTGAAGAGGTGATAATTGAAAGAAAACCAATTGATAAATTATTGTATTCCAAAGCAGAAGCTACAAAAATAAGCAAAAAATAGGCAAGTAAAAAAAAGCTTATCCAAGGATAAAATGGAATTAAAAGCAACATAATAATACTTCCAATCGTAAAAAGTGCTGGTAAAGTGTGTACTAATTTCAACGATGAAGGATGCAGTAAATATAAAGAAATACGAGCCATACCAAAAACATGTACTTGTCGATAAAAAGATCTTAAATTAACCCTTCTTTTATGGTAAACATAAGCATCTGAAATAAGTTGATTTGTGTATCCATTCTTTCTTATTCTTAGGCTTAAATCGATATCTTCACCAAACATATCTTTAAATCCTCCTACAGTTTGATAAACCTCTTTTGAAAAGCCCATATTAAATGTTCGTGGTACAAATTCTTCCATCTTTGGACCTTTAGATCCTCTGATACCACCAGTCGTAAAAAAAGAAGTCATTGAAAAACTAATTGCTTTTTGTAAATTTGTAAAAGATGTATCGGCTTTGTCTGGACCACCATAGCTATCAGTAAAGTTATTTGTAAGTTTGTTTTTGATTTTTTCAAAATAAGTAGGGGGAATTACACAATCTGAATCAAAAAAAACAAAGTACTCTCCTTTTGCCTTATTCATTCCATAATTTCGAGTCTCACTTCTTCCGCTATTTTCTTTAAAAAAATACCTTACGTTTAATTTATTGTGATATTTTTGTGCAATCAAATCACATTTAATAGTAGAACCATCCTCAATAAGTAAAACTTCGAAATCAGTATGTGTTTGAAGTGTAAGACTTTCTAGTAATTCGTCAACTTCTCCAGGACGATTATATACTGGTATAATAATAGAAAAATAAGGCATAAGATCGATTAATTGTGTAGTTTTAAAATCGTGTCGAAATAATCGATTGTTTTTATCAACCCTTCTTCTAATTCAATTTTTGGACACCAGTTTAATTTTTCTTTTGCAAGCGTAATATCAGGTCTTCTTTGTTGTGGATCATCCATAGGTAGTTGTTTAAAAATCAATTTAGATTTTGAATTTGTCAAGCGAATTACTGTTTGAGCTAATTCTAAGATGGTAAATTCAGTTGGATTACCAATGTTTACAGGTCCAATAAAACTATTTGATGTTGCCATCATTTTCACCATTCCATTGATTAAATCATCAACATATTGAAAACTTCGAGACTGATTACCGTCTCCATATATAGTTATGTCTTCATTTTTTAAACATTGAACAATAAAATTGGAAACTACTCTACCATCATTTGGGTGCATATTTGGTCCATAGGTATTGAAAATGCGTATAATTTTAATAGAAACATTATTTTGACGATGATAATCCATGAACAGTGTTTCAGCACATCTTTTACCTTCATCATAGCATGAACGTTCACCAATAGGATTTACATTTCCCCAGTAAGTTTCTACTTGTGGATGAACTTTTGGATCTCCATAAACTTCGCTTGTGGAAGCTTGTAGAATTTTTGCTTTTGTAGCTTTAGCAGTCTCTAACATATTTATAGCACCCATCACGGATATTTTAACCGTTTGAATTGGATTATGTTGATAATGAATTGGTGAAGCGGGGCAAGCTAAATTATATATTTCATCTACTTCTGCCATGAAAGGATTTACAATATCATGACGTATCAATTCAAATAGTGGGTTATCAAGCAATGAGAGAATATTAATTTTACTTCCAGTAAAATAATTATCTAAACAAAGAACCTCATTATTTTCTTCCAGAAGACGTTTACATAAATGAGAGCCTATGAAACCAGCACCTCCCGTTACCAATATTTTCTTTTTCATAATGAAATATTATTATCTGACAAAATTACCTATTTATATTTTATCCCACAATGGTACGTATAATATACTTATTTTTGCTTCGTAAATTATTGTAAACATAATAGAATAATAGAAAAATGTTTATTATCTTTGTATCCATTTTAAGTAAGTTATGTATTCTTGATTTGATAGAGAATAATACTTACTTGAACTAACATTTATAAACGCATCAAATATAAATGATAAAGTCAATTATTAATATTTTAATTCTCTCATTTTTCTTTTTTGCATGTAACAAGAATAATGAAGAAATTGTTATAAAAGGAGAGTTAGTAAATTTAGAGTCACCTTTTGTTATAGCAACATATCGCTTATCTGATTCTATTAGAGTTGATACAATTGAAGTTGATAAAAAAGGACGCTTTTCATTTGTTCAACATTTAGATACTAATTCTATAGTTACTTTCTATTTCAATGAATTTCATTCATCAACTGTTGTATATTTAGAAGATGGTTTAAACAAGGTAAAATTGAAAGGAGATGCAATTTTACCTAATTTAATTCAAGTAAAGGGTGGTGAAATAAATGATGATCTTTCATTATTTAAGCAAGAAAATGAAATACTTCTTAGACAACGAAATTTGATGGTATTAAAAACAGGAGATGATGAGGTAGATTCTATCCAATCTTTAAATCTTATTACAGAGAAAGAACATATTGCACATTTAAATTCTTTAAATCATGAAATAGCACAAAAGGTAGAAGATTTTATTATTTCAAATCCAAAAAAAATATCAAGTGTAATTCTAATAAATGAGTTTTTTAAAAATGACGAAAACCCTAAAAATTTAGATAGAGTTCTTGATTATTTAGAAGGTGAAGCACTTGAATATCCTCTCACTGAGAATCTTAAAAATTACAGGGATAAACTTATGCTTTCAGCTGAAGGTGAACCTTTCCCTCACTTTTATTTAATTGATATCAATAAAGATGAATTAATTTCTAATGATTTTGAAGATAAGTATTTATTAATGTCGTTTTTAACATCCAATGGAGAAAAATCTAAAGATAATATTAGAATATTAAAGGATGAGTATTCGAAGTTAGATAATAAAAAAGTAGAATTTCTTTCCATTTTTATTGATTCTGATACTTTCCCCATAAACATTCACGAAATAGACTCTATACCTTGGAAGATTGTAACTGTAGATGAAAGTTGGTCTTCGAATATTGTAGAAGATTACAATGTACATTATACTCCATTTAATATACTTATTGATCCAAAAGGTATTATTGTATCAAGGGATATTCCTTTGAGTGACGTGAAAAATTTAATTAAAAAAGAATCAGATAAATCTAATTTGTAAATATTTTTTCAATGCTCGTTAAGATTTTTGCTGCCGCTGTTCAAGGTATTAATGCAACATTAATTACTATTGAAGTTAATTGCTCAAAAGGTATTAAGTTTCTTTTGGTTGGATTGCCAGATGCATCGGTTAAAGAAAGTCACGAACGTATGATATCGGCTTTACAATTTAATGGTTATAAGTTTCCTCGTAAACAAATTGTCATTAATATGTCACCTGCTGATATTCGGAAAGAAGGATCTGCCTATGACCTCCCGCTTGCTATTGGTGTTTTGGCTGCTTCGGAGGGATTAAAAATAGATAAGCTTACAGATTATATAATGATGGGAGAACTTTCACTTGATGGAAGTATTCTTCCTGTCAAGGGTGTATTGTCAATAGCCATTCTTGCAAAAGAAAATGGATTCAAAGGTTTTATTTTGCCCCAAGAAAATGCAAAGGAAGCCGCAGTTGTGGAGGGGTTAGAAGTGTTAGGTGTAAATAATATAAAAGAGGTTATTGAGTTTTTTAATAATGATATAAAACCATCTCCCACATTAGTTGATATTCAAACTGAGTTTTTAAATCATCAGTCGGATTTTCCTTTTGATTTTTCAGATGTAAAGGGGCAAGAAAATGTTAAACGTGCATTAGAAGTAGCCGCAGCAGGAGGACATAATATAATAATGATTGGACCTCCTGGAGCTGGAAAATCAATGATGGCAAAAAGAATGCCTTCTATATTACCCCCATTTATATTAGAGGAAGCATTAGAAACAACAAAAATACATAGTGTTGCTGGACAAATTAACTCAAATACTGCCCTTATGTCTCGGCGCCCTTTCAGATCTCCTCATCATACCATAAGTGATGTAGCTATGGTGGGAGGAGGGACGTATCCTCAACCAGGAGAAATTAGTTTAGCTCATAACGGTGTGTTATTTTTAGATGAACTTCCTGAATTTAATAGGAGTGTTCTTGAAGTTATGCGTCAACCTTTGGAAGATAGAAAAATAACCATATCACGTGCAAAATTTACAGTAGAATACCCTGCTAGTTTTATGTTAGTTTCTGCAATGAATCCATGTCCGTGTGGTTATTACAATCATCCAGAAAGAAATTGTGTTTGTCCACCAGGAGCAGTACAAAAATACTTAAACAAAATATCGGGACCTCTATTAGATAGAATCGACATTCATATAGAAATTGTTCCTGTTCCTTTTGAAAAAATCTCTGACAGTTCCCCTTCTGAACTAAGTTCGGAAATTAGCGATCGTGTTATAGCAGCAAGAAAAATTCAAGATGAACGATTTAAAGACTTTGATGATGTTTATTGCAATGCTCAAATGACATCAAAGATGCTTAATGAATTTGCTTTGCCTGATGAGTCGGGACTTCAATTAATGAAAACCGCTATGGAAAGGCTTAACTTATCTGCACGTGCTTACGATAGGATATTAAAGGTCTCTCGAACAATAGCTGATTTAGATAAAAGTGAAAAAGTAGAACCAGTTCATTTAGCAGAAGCTATCAATTATCGAAATCTGGATAGAGAAACTTGGGCAAGCCAATAATAAATTGTAACCTTAGGTTTTGCTCAATTATTTTTGTTCGAAGGGATTAATTGTTATTTTTACAAATCAAAATAAAGCAATGTTGTTAATAGCTAATAGCAATAGCTTTTTGTTTTTAACCGATTCTTTGATAAAACCTTTTACACACATTGATAATAAATAATAACAATTTAATATTTAGATGATTATGACAAAAGAAAGATATGCAATAGGTATTGACTTGGGGGGAACATTTGTGAAATATGCATTAGTTTCTGAAACAGGAAATATACTTTTTGATGGTAAGTTGCCTATTGGCAGTAGTGCAACTCGTGAAGATACGTTATCTATCATTGAACAATCAATTAAAAATGTTGTAGATAAAGCTGTTGAAAAAGATTGTAAGCTAAAAGGAATAGGAATTGGCACACCAGGAGTAGTTGACAATGGAGTAGTTTTGGGTGGCGCTGATAATCTCGATCGTTGGGAAAACATTGATCTTGGAACTATTTATTCGAGCAAGTTTAATATGCATGTATATGTTGACAATGATGCAAATGTCATGGGTTTAGGTGAAGTAACTTTTGGTGCCGCAAAAGATTGCACTGACGTTATATTTATTACTGTTGGAACAGGTATTGGTGGAGCTATTGTGATTAATGGGCAATTATATAGTGGATTTAAAAATCGTGGAGGTGAATTGGGGCATTTAACCATTAAACATGATGGGATAGATTGTAATTGTGGTGGTCGTGGTTGTCTGGAAGCTTATGCATCAACTTCTGCTCTTATTCAACAATATGCAGATAAAACTGGTAAAGATGTAAATGAAATAAATGGGCATTATATTATTCAAAGATTTAAAGAAAATGAGCCAGAAGCTATTGCATGTTTAAAGGATCACACAGAATATTTAGGTCATGGAATTGCAGGATTTATAAATACTTTCGCACCACAAAAAGTAGTTATAGGTGGAGGTATTTCTGAAGCGGGACAATTCTATATTGATATGATTAAAGAGGTAGCTTTTCGTTACGCCATGCCCGATTGTGCTGTCAATACTGATATTGTTTCAGCTTTATTGGGCAACAATGCGGGATGTTTGGGTGCTGCATCACTTGTTTTTAAAACTCATAAATATAATTGACTTTCACATGTTAATACACAACAGATTTACTTTTTTGATATTTACAATATTTTTTTTCATTGGGTGCAAACACAAGCAAGACACTCCAAAAGAATTTATAATACCTCCAAGTGTAAAAAAGAGGGATATATCATCTACGAGGTCTTTATTTTATAACAGTGTATATGTTGGTCCAACTAATCTGCGCTCAGGAGACTTTGTATCTGATGATAACGGTAAGTCATGGGTGCAAAAACCTATGAGACCTGATTTTTTATCGGGATTGCCTTTTGGTTATCGAAGAGGAGTGGTTACCTCTGTTTTTGATAACAAAACTGACAAACTGATTGCTATTGTAAATGCAATGGATGTGCCTGATTTAGATCCAAATATATTTGAACCTCCTATTGCACAGGAGACATACTATTTGCGTTATAGGGTCTCAGAAGGAGGAAAGGATAAGTGGTTATTTGATGAACCTATTATTCACGAGGGAGATTTTACACCTAAAAATCCTCTTCCAGATGTTTTTATTGGTAGCAACTCAATTTATGTGGGCGATGTGGGCTCTATACCTATAGTTACTAAAGAGGGGAAAATACTTGTACCAGTACAAACTACACCATTAGGTCCCGATGGTAAATTGTGGAATCCTGCAGGCGGACATACATATACGGATGTAGTTGTTCTTATAGGCCGATGGATTAATGATTCTAAAATTCGATGGGAAATGTCGGAACGAATAAAAGGGGATCCTTCGAAGTCCACAAGAGGTATGATTGAACCGACACTTTTGGAGATGGAAAATGGTAAATTATTAATGGTAATGCGTGGGAGTAATGACAAAGATCACCACTTGCCAAGTTATAAATGGAGTTCTGTATCAACAAATGGAGGAAAGACATGGTCTGATCCAGAGCCTTTTACTTTCGAAGATGATACACCTTTCTTCTCACCTTCTTCAATGTCTACTCTCTTTAAACATTCAAGTGGACGTTGCTACTGGATTGGTAATATGACCGATGAAAATTGTCAAGGTAATTTACCTCGATGGCCCTTGGTTATGGCGGAAGTGAATACAGAGAGTTTTAAATTGATTAAAGAAAGTTTATTAACTGTAGATTCTTATCAAGAAGAAGACAAATCAAGAGGTCGCTTAGATATTTCACACTTTTCACTAATCGAAGATAGGGCTACCAATGAGATTATATTGTCTTACCCAAGGAGTTACCATGCATATCAATCAAAAGAATTTATTACAACAAGAATTGCAGTGGAATAATTAAGATTAATGTCAGTTTATATTAAGCTAAATAAATTATAAATGAAAATATATATATTTAGTAAAGGAGTTACAATAAGCTCATTCATGATCATTTCTTTGATTATTTTCTCAAGTTTTTTCTTTAAGCAAGTAGTAAAACACGTCAAATTTGACGTGGAAGCAGAAGTAGCTTATCAAGAACTGAGTCCTAATTATGTGTGGTTCCATCCCAGAGCTGCAGCTATTCCAGGATACGGAAATAAAGGAAATCCTGCAGTTATTATGACCATTCAGAAGCACTTGGTTGTTAGTGATTATTATTCAGGCTTATACTTTATGAGAACTGACAATCTCGGTGAAACTTGGTCTAAACCGATTGAGATACCTGAACTTGCCTGGCAGTACGAATCTGATGGTACCACGGTGAGTGTAGCAGATGTCACTCCTGGATGGCATGAAAAATCAGGAAAACTAATTGCGATTGGTATAAAAGTAAGGTATAGCAAAGAGGGTACGCAAATATTTGAGAAGCCACGATCACACGATGCTGCTTACACTGTTTTCGATCCTGTTACTAATTTATGGACACCTTGGAAAATGGTTCATAATATACCTGAACCAAATTCAAAGTTTTATCTTGTCAATCCTGGATGTGTTCAGTGGCTTGTCAAACCTAATGGTAATATCCTTCTTCCAGTTTATTTTAGTGGTTCACATTTAGAAAAATCTTCTGTTTGTGTCTTAGAATGTTCTTTCGATGGGTCTACATTAACTTATTTGCAACATGGGAATGAATTATCCGTTGATATGGGACGTGGATTAGGCGAACCTTCTCTTGTTCTGTATAAAGGTACTTATTTTCTTACCATAAGAAATGATATGAAAGCTTATGTATCCATAAGTAAGGATGGATTAAATTGGGATTTACCTATACCTTGGAAGTTTGATGATGGCGAAGATTTGGGTAGTTATAATACCCAAGCACACTGGTTAGTACACAGCGAGGGATTGTTTCTAACTTATACAAGAAAAGGTGCTAATAATGATCACATTGCTCGTAATAGGGCACCAATATTTATAGCACAAGTTGATCCTGAAAATCGTGCAGTTATTCGATCTACTGAACAAACTCTGATACCAGAGCGTGGAGTTATGCTCGGCAATTTCGGTGCATCAGCTATTACGGATTACGAATCGTGGGTCACTGATGCAGAATTTATGATTGGAACTAAACCTCATCCTCTTGGTGCAGACGGTAGTGTATGGATTGCAAAAGTGAAGTGGGCAAAAAGGAATAAAATATTTAAATAGTCTTCAGATTTATTTTAGGACTATTCTGAAACGTGTTATTGCTGCAAATACATTACTCAATAATATAAATATGACAAAAGAAAAATATTCAAGACGCAGTTTTATTAGACGTAATTCAATAGGGTTTACTGGTTTGTTTTTTAGTAAAGATCTTTTGAATTCCAAATTAATAGAAGAATTTCAATCATTAGAAACTACTAAGGGAGGAGACTATGTGGTTTCGTCCTTTTTCAACAAAGAAGAAGATATATCTCTCGATATTTTTGGTGATCTTAATCTGATTAGAAAAGGTGCGTCCAATATGACTATGGGATCTGGAGAGACAGAAATAAAACCAATAAACTCACTTGAAGAATGGGAATCAAAAAAAGAAAATCTACGAATTCTTTATAAATCAATTTTAGGAGTTCGGCCAAATTATTTGGACTATGAATTATCTATTAAAATTGAAAGTGAGGTTACACACGACAATATCATCGAACGTCGGGTAAGTTATCAGTTAAGCCCCGAAGAGCGAGTTACCTCGATAATGCTTATACCAAAAGGTAAAAATTATCCATTACCGTCTTTTTTGACTATTCACCCTACAACCGAATATGGTAAAGAACAAACAGTAGGCCGTGGTGACATAGTAAACGGAGTTCTTACTCCAGCTGCATATAATCGTGCTTATGGACTTCATTTGGCTGAAATGGGTTATGTAACTTTTTCACCAGATCTTTTAGGAGCAGGTGAGCGCATTTTCCCTGGGAAAGGCTCTTTTGATAACCAACCGTTTATCAATGCTAACCCAGAATGGTCAGGTACTGGTAAAGATCTTTGGGATATGCAACGCGCTATTGACGTTATGGAAACATTCCCAGAAGTTGATTCTTTGCGAATCGGGTCTATTGGTCATTCACAGGGAGCTGGACTTACTGGTATATTATCTGCTATGGACGAGAGAATAAAAGTAGGAGTGGCAAACTGCGGAATATGGCCACTGCGAATTAGCAAAAACCCATTTAATGCAGCTCGAACAGGATGGTGGACAGGATTGCCTGCATTAAGACCATACTTACATTTAGGAAAGCCTATCCCTGTTGATTCTCATGAACTATTGGCATTGAGTGCACCACGCCCTTTTTTAATTATTACCGCTCTAAATGATGTTGGTTATAAAGAGGAAGAGGAGTCATTTACTCGATTTGCTTGGGAAAATCTTGATTATAATGTAAAAAAATTGTATTCGTTATATGATGAGGAACAAAAATTTAAGAGTATTTTGCATAGTGATGGACATGACTTTACAGGAAAAAGTCGAAAGGAAGCTTATAAATTTATCAAAAAGTATATATAACCAAATTTTAAAATAATTAATTGGGATAAGAATAGCAGTTTTTTTAATTTATAATTCCCATTTAAGAACTATAAATGAGTTAATTATCATAATCTTGCTGACACAGAACATTGTTGCTATTTACTTGTTTTATCAATATATCAGTGGTTTGTTATTTTAACTATTTTATAAACATAATAAATTTTGCAAATATGATTAATAAAGTACGTGCGTTTTTTCATTTCAAGTCAAAAATAGATTTGGTTCTGTTCTTTAGTTTGTTTTTGGGGTTTTGGTTGCCAAGTATTGTATATTCTCAGGTTAACTCTGAATCTCTAAAAGTAGCTACGTTTGATATGGATGTGACTCCTCCATTAGGAACTAATTATTTGACTTATGATTCACAAGTAGGGACTTGGGATTTGGGTTTAAGAGCAAAGGGTATAGTTATTCAAGGATCAGGACAACCAATTGTATTGTGTGCCATTGACTGGATTGGCATTGGTAACGAAGGCATGGATGCTTTTAAAGGAACCTTGGCGCAGGCTGCTGGTACCATTCCAGAGCGAGTGTCTGTAAATGTAGTGCACCAGCATGATGCACCACGATGTGACTTTGGAGCGGAACAAAGATTACTGAAAGCTGGTGCAAATCCATCTAATCATCATCCTGTGAATTTTGATGGAAATTTTGCAAGAGAAGTTTTACGTGGATTGCGCAAGGTAGTAGAAGAATCATTGAACCACGCCCAATCTATAAATCACATTGGTTTTGGAGAAGCTGAAGTATTTAAAGTAGCGTCAAATCGAAATATTTATGATAAAGATGGGATGGTTCGAGCAACACGTTTTACAGCCACAGCAGATCCAAAGTTACGGGCTGAACCAGAAGGAGTGATAGATCCTTTGGTTTCTGTTGTTAGTTTCTGGAATGATGACAAACCTGTTGCAGTGTTGAGCTATTATGCCACCCATCCCCAAAGTTATTACCGTACAGGCATACCCAATCCTGATTTTCCAGGTATTGCTCGTTTTATGCGTCAAATAGCTGTTCCACAAGCTTTGCATATTCACTTTAATGGTGCTGGTGGAAATATAGGCGCTGGAAAATACAACGATGGTTCGCCTGAAAACAGAATGATTTTGGCAGAACGTCTTGCAGATGGTATGAAGCGTGCTTGGGAGGCAACCGAAAAACGTCCAATTTCTCAAAATCAGGTTAATTGGGAAGTTGAAAAAGTGAGTCTTCCTGTTGGAAAACATCTTTACAAAATAAAGGAGGATATAATGAATAACGATTCGTTACTAATCCAAAATCACGCCTTAGCACGAAAAATGGCTTTTCTGGACCGAATGGAAAATGGCGTGATGATTGATATCGGAATGCTTAAAGTAAATGATGTTCGAATATTATTTATGCCCGGCGAGTTATTCGTTGAATATCAATTGGCTGCTAAAGCAGAAAGACCAGATTTAAAAGTAGCTATGGCTGCTTATGGCGACTTTGGGCCAGGCTATATTGGCACAACTATTCTGTATGATAAAGGAGGATATGAGGTAAGCGAACGTGCAACGAATGTCGATCCAAGTGTAGAGGGAGTACTGATGGGAGTGATCAAAAAACTTTTGAGGGAATAACAGTTGTGAGTAATTCTTTTAAGTAAATAGCACTATCAGTGTGTACAATTCATTTGGGTATAACGGCTACTTTCTTAGTATGTGCTTCTTAATTCCCATTCTTAATAGGAGTAGTTGATTATATGCTTAATAAGCGAGATATACGTTTGCTCTAAATTCGATAAACAAAAATTAAATTATAAATTATATGTCTAAACTTAAGAATCTGTTTTTTTTATCTTCATTATTAATAATTATGAGTGCGGTTTGTTTTTCATGCAACAGCAAATCAGCAAATAATACCTCTTTGGATCAGGGCTTGATAGGCTATTGGAAATTAACCGATGATATATTAGACCATTCAGGAAACAGCTATCATGCTAAAGAGCAAAGTGTGGTTGATGTAAATGACTCTGCAAACATCATTGAAAATAAAGAGAGTAAATCATGGTTAGAAGTTTCAGCTTCACCGAAATTAGAATTTGGAGATAAGGATTTCAGTATTGCATTATGGGTCGATGCCTTAGCAACAAATAGTAATATAACGGGTGATATAATTAGTCAATACGATTTAAGTAAACGAAAAGGATTCCATCTTAGCTTAAAGACCAATCCATCGCCTACTGGAGTGTCAAATTTTAGACAATTGAGTTTTGGAATTGATGATAATATATCCACTAAATGGGAAGATTGTGGAAGACCCGGTAATGCTTTGCTGGCATTTGGTTTAACAGAATATAAAGGAACTCTGTTTGCTGGAACATGTGAACCAGCTTTAGGTGATGCTGGACATGTTTATAAGTATGATTCTGATAGTCATAATTGGATTGATTGTGGATCTCCTGACCAATCGAATACAGTTTTTGCCCTCACTGAATATGAGGGGGATCTCTATGTAGCTACAGGAAAATATCGAGTAGCAGGTTCCTCACTTCCTGAATCAGAAAATATTGCATTGGGTGGAAGTATCTTCCGATTTGAAGAGCCTAATAATTGGATTGATTGTGGTAAACTGCCTGGAGTAGAGGCAGCAGTATCATTGGTGGTTTATAAAGGTGATTTATATGCAAGTTCTTTATACTCTCCTGGTTTTTATAAGTATAATAAAAATGGTAAGTGGGAAAATTGTGGAACACCAGATGGTAAACGAGTAACCAGTTTTGGCCTCTACGACGGGTATCTTTTTGCTACAAGTTATGATGTTGGAAATGTTTATCGATATGATGGTAAAGATTGGGTTGATTGTGGAATTGTAGGAGAAAATAATACCCAAACTTATGGTTTTGCAGTATATCAGGGTCAACTTTATGTATCAACTTGGCCAAGTGGTAGAGTGTTTGAGTATAATGGTGTAAATAATTGGAAAGATGCCGGACGCCTTGGTGATGAGTTGGAAGTAATGGCCCTCATAGTTCACAATGGGCAATTGCTCGGAGGAACATTACCATTAGCCGAAACCTATATATATGAAGGAGATACCATTTGGAGAAGAATGGATCAATTAGATAAAACCGAGGATGTTTTGTATCGTCGAGTTTGGACTATGGCAGAGCATGACGGTAAAGTATATAGCTCGACTCTTCCTTCTGGACATATTTATTCCTATGAAGCTGGAAAATCTGTGTCTTGGCATAAATCTTTTCCCGCTGGTTGGCATCACGTTGTTGCTTCAAAGTCAGCAAATACTTTGAAACTATATGTAGATGGGGAATTAGTGAATAAAACTCAAATACCTGACTCATTAAATTTTAATTTAGAATCGACTGCACCAATCAATATTGGATTTGGACAATACGATATTTTTAATGGTAAAATAAAAGATGTGCGCTTATATAATAGGGTTTTGAAAGAAGATGAGATTGAATTATTGGTGAATATGAAATAATAGTGAGACAACCATTCTTATCTGACTCAGTTTTGATATATGCTCAATCATCTACCTAACAATTTTAAAAAGATATAATAACAACATAATGTCAAAATTATTTTATGTAGGATTTGCCATAATTGTAAATTCTATATTTTCTTTTGGATATTCAAATCAAAACATAGAAAGTATTACACCTAATCAATTTGAGGGAAGCGATACACAAAGAATACAGTCAGCTGTTAATGAGGCAGCTAGTACAACTGGGAAAGTAATTATTCCAGCCTATAATACTAATGGTTCTGGTGTGTGGCTACTTGATAGTGCTATATTATTACCAAGCAATATAACAGTTATCCTTGACAATTGTACTATTCAATTGTCCGATATATCTAGGGATAATATGTTCCGCAGTGATAATGTAGGAATTGGTATCACTGATCCAAATTGGAACGAGAACATTAAAATTATTGGTACAGGTTCAGTGCTATTAAAAGGGGCGAAAAATCCAAGAGCAACAGGAGATTCTTTTAGAGTCTTAACTCAAGATGCTGAAAAATCTCGTGCAGAAGGTGTCTATCGTATAAGTTATGGCAGTGATGCAGGAGTAAAAAACACCAAACAGAAAGGAGATTGGCGAAATATAATGATTTTAATGGCTTATGTTAACGGCTTTGAACTCAATAATGTAAAAATAGAAAACTCTCACTCATGGGGAGTGAGCTTTGAAAGGGTATCTAATGCAATAATAGAAAATATTCAAATCTATAACCCCGAAGTAATTAATATAGGTAATAGAGAAGTAATTGTTTTTAATAAAGATGGGGTTAATCTCAGACATGGGTGTAAGTATTTTAAAATTTCAAATGTATCGGGAGTAAATGGAGATGATTTAATTGCTCTCTCAAGTTTAGATGTTGAGCCTTATTATCATTCAAATGGAAATATAAATTCATATCAAGTAACGACGACACAATGGAGAGGGCCAATGGATGATACAGAATATATTATAATTTCAAACTGCTCCACTAACTATACTGGTGTAGCTATTCGTGCAAGTGACGAAGCCAGCATTCATCATGTTTATGTAAATGGTGTTATTACCGCAGAAAGGCCCGATATACCTGCTCCTTATGGAGGAAGTCCTTATACATTATTAGTTGGAGGAATAGGATATGGTAAAAAATCAGAATTCAAAAAAATACATAATATCT
Organism: Dysgonamonadaceae bacterium; assembly: GCA_028708095.1. Classification (GTDB taxonomy): domain Bacteria; phylum Bacteroidota; class Bacteroidia; order Bacteroidales; family Dysgonomonadaceae; genus UBA2632. The sequence goes on along the minus strand of JAQVZQ010000012.1, from coordinate 9,370 downwards.
TTGCAACAAACCTAATTGGGGATGGTAAAAACCTTATTTTAATTCAAACACCCATACATAACTCTGCTTTTACCAATGGATTATATTCAGGAAAAGCAGATTCTGCCATCACGTTTGACACTAATGAAGATGAATGCACAAATATAGTATATAGCAATTTAAATAAATTAAAATAAACACTGATAATTAAATTAATCAATTTATTTATATTTGGTTTATAGATACATAAGCTCAAAAAATAATACTTAATCTTATTATCGTCCACCAGAATACTACTGTTTTTAAGTTTTTGATAAGAAAGTGGCAAATGAACCAACAAGCGAAGTAAAAACTGATGCAAGGCTCGCTTTGTCTGTCCCTTGCAACGAGGAATTATACACATAACCTTATATTAATAAATGAATACTTCATCTAGTAACTCTGTAATAAAATAAGAGTAATGTGATATATTGAGCAACGTCGAAATACAGTACAACTTATCGTTCTCTTGCAATATTAAGTATATTTTAAACTATCTACACATACATATTTGCAATCAATATGCAGCACATTATGCAGTGTTGAGACCAAAAAAAATTACAGAATTGAAATATTATAAAGAGGTTGCTTCTCTCCTACTTGAAAATGCTACTTTCTATGAGCTTGCTTTTGATTATTGATTATAGTTATCATTGATTTATAGCATTTTTATATGTAATCATTCCTTTCACTCTTTTTATTTCTACTTTTAACTCCATGCTTCAGTATTTACTGAAACGTTATTTCCACAATTACATCTAAACACACACGACACAATGTGATTATCAACTGTGAGTTACTAAAAACTTACAGTATTATTACTTTATTATTGTTTTTATAGTAAAACGTAGTTGATTTAGTAGTTTATTTGAAACAGACCAACTAGCGGAGCCTCCGTTGCAAGGTCTGTTGTTAACAGAGTGTTAAACGGAGCCTCCGTTTAACACTCTGTGCACGCATTTGTTAAAGCGGAGCCTCCGTTTAACAGTCAATAGTGAACAGACCAACCAACGGAGGCTCCGTTGTAAGGAAATCTGCAAATAACCTCTATTTTCAAGAGTTTACAGTCTGTATTTGGTTGTTTTATATGTAGATTAGTTGTAAATCATGCTTTTCGTTAACATTTACATGGATATTTACAATGAAAAGGTTATCAGCATAGCTTTGTTTCTTGTTTTACAGAGGAATCAGTAGTAAAATTATCAATTTCAGGTTCAATTTAAATGTAAGTGCTATGTTTATTCCACTTTAAAATCAATTGCCAAAACATTTCCCTCTTCATCAACTACTGTCACTGTGTGGTTGCCTCTACTTGGCGAAAACCCTATTTGATGAACATCTGATGTTTCCCCCACATACTCATTGTCTAAATGCCAATAAACTGAAACTGAAGATTGCTGATGTGCCAGTTCAAAGATGGCTTTGCCAACAGAGCCGTCCAGTTGTTTTGGCAACTTAAGAACGGCATTTGCATAAGGATATATAAATTGCATGGGCTGTCCCCTACTTCCTGAGATACATTCAGGTGAAAAGCTTGGTAACGATCGATAATCAGGGTGTTGTTGTTTATAATACCATGCCCAAGAAGGTGGTAAAATGAACCATGATACAGGCATAATACCTCTTTCGCCTGCACATTGTTGATATACCTGATATTGCCCATCTTGTGAAAGATGGATGCGTTTGTGGTATAAACAACTGTTACCTTGCAATCCTTTATGTGGTATAAGAATAGTATCAATAGAACTTTCAGGACAATAGGGCCCTTGTAGTAAACCACTTTCACGACAAATGTGAGATTCAATTAGTTCCCTATAAGGCACATCAAACCAATTTGTAGAGGGCAATAAATTAAACAGGTCAAACATTACTTGTGCTGATGTACGTGCACCTGTCAAGCCGGGACGCCCTTCCCCACTTGCATTACCTGTCCAAACGGCAACGAGGTATCGAGGAGTAACACCCACAGCCCACGCATCACGAAAACCATAACTTGTACCTGTTTTCCAGGCTACTTTGCGCATTGAAGGAATAGATTGCCAATCCAGCTCTTCAGGTCTATTGAGGTTGGTGAGTGCTTCTAAAGTTATCCATGCTGCACCAGTATTAAAAACAGGAGCAGTAGATGGATTGTGTTTCGTTAAAATAGAAGGAGCAGTAAAAGTAAAATCATCTTTGGGAGGATAAGTTTGATAAGTGTTGTAATCATTCACCGTGCGAGCCATTAATCCATAAGCATTTGCAACTTCCCATAAAGTTGCTTCTGCACCACCCAATATAAGTGACAGACCATAATGCTCAGCGGTTTTTTTAAGAGACGACAATCCTATTTCTTGCAGAAACTGATGAAATTTTGGTACTCCATATCTTCGCAAAGAAACAACTGAAGGAACATTAAGTGAACGTGCCAAAGCCTCATCGGCATGAATGGCGCCATCGTATTGTAAACTAAAGTTTTTAGGTGAAAAACCACTAATATTTATAGGAACATCAGGAAGCAATTCTGAAGGCAACATTTGCCCCTCTTGCAGCATAGCACAATATAAAAAAGGCTTTAATATACTGCCTGTACCTCGCAATGACTGAATGATATCAACCTGACTCCCAGTTTTATTCTTATCAAATTGCACATTACCACTATAAGCCAACACTTCATTCGATTCTAAATCGACCACCAGTGCTGCTAAGTTGTGGACACCATTTTGAGAAAACTCCTCATTCCATCGCTTCAACACCTCTTCTGTTTGCCTTTGCAACGAACGTTGAATGGTTGTTTGCACATGTTTACCGGGTTGTTGTTTATATAACTGCGTCACTAAGTGCGGAGCAAGGTCTGGTAAGGCGTGGGGATGATTGGGTAAAGGCTCTGAAAGAGCCAATTGATAATCGGTGTCTGTTATAATTTCTTTTTCGTGTAAACGAGCAAGTAGTCTGTTGCGTTTGGCAATCAATGCATCTCTATTCCGCCCAAAGTGCATCAAAGCGGGAGCATTGGGTAGTACAGCCAATGTAGCAGCCTCAGCCCAAGAAAGTGAAGCTGCGTCATGACCAAAATAACGCCACGAAGCTGCATCAATTCCCACAACATTTCCTCCCATAGGAGCATGGGAAGCATAGAGCGCGAGAATACTATTTTTAGAACGAGACAATTCAAGGCGTGTAGCCCAAATGAGTTCAATTAACTTCTCGAAGTAGGTCCGCTTTTCATTGCGCATCAACCTCACTGTCTGCATGGTAATTGTGCTTCCGCCACTTACAACCCTACCCTCTTTTATATTCTGAACAAATGCTCGTCCAATGGACAGCGGATTCACACCAGGATGGTAGCGAAAACTTTTATCTTCGAATTGAATAACAGAAGTTGCATATTTATGTGGCACACTATCGGTTGGAGGAAAACGCCATTGACCATCTTCTGATATGCGAGCTCCCAATAGTTCACCCTCTCTGTCCATTACCAAAGTGCTGTAAGGAGTATCAAAGGGTGTGCTGGGCAAACAGATCAGATACCAAAGAAGTAAGGCAAGAATCAGGATGATTCCTACCTTTTTCTTTGTGGTGAGTTGATTGAAGTTTTTGATATGGTTATTGTTTTTTTCCACAGGGTAGATGGGTTGCAAACTGGCACACGCGGAAATCGTTAGTAGTTTTTTTAAATAACTCTTACTTAAAACAATGTACCTACTATTAATTTTATATATGCATATCAATAAATCTATAACGTCACTCTTTTAGTAATAAAAAGCATATATTATTCATTCTCTAAAAGATTTAGTTTCATGTTTGTCGCTTTTGCGGAGTTCCAAGGTGAGCTTTGTTTAAACTGATGTTGTACTTCATAATCGACTCCATTCCATTTAAATCTCCATCTGAAAATTGGCAAGTAAACTGAATTAAGTTTTGATCCTAAGTTTGTTTTTTCATAAGAATGAAGAGTTCCGAGTTGATCGGGATTAGTAGTATAAGCCACTAATTTACCAGAATATCCATCAAAAAGATGAAATTCAGTTAATTCAATTGATTCTGGACTGTTATTTGTTATTTCGGAATATACATCTCCTGTGACAAAACCGTTTATAATAGTGATCCCTCCTCTTCGTATATCCAGATTAATAAAATCAGTTATATCTTTTACCTCAATATAACACGTTGCTTCTTTAGAACCATCCTTTGAGGTGGCAGTTATAATTGAAGTGCCAGGGTTAATAGTATTTATTGCAGCACTATTTACATCTTGTTCATTATCTCTTTCTACTGTAGCAACATTTGTATTAGAGCTACTCCAGCTTGCATAGAGATATGCTTCATCATTCAAATAGTTAACCCAAATCACCTTTTCTATACCAGGTAATAATGATATTGAGTTACTACTTAGCATAATGCCATTTAATTTGACTGTTACAACACAGCTGGCCGTAAAGTTACCATTTTTTGATTCTGCTGTTATAATTGCCTCTCCTTCTTTTATGCCTGTTACTTCTCCTTTTTCTGAAACAATAGCGACATTTGAATCGGAGGTACTCCAAATAATTGATTTATTTGTAGTGTTTTCTGGAGAGAAATTGACTGACAAAGAATATTTATCAGTCATTTCTATTGTCAATGATGTTTCATTTAAAGATATTCCAGTGGCTTCAACATTGTTAACTTTTACTTCACAAGAATCAAATATATCATCATCAATTTTGACGGTTACTATTGTTGTACCTGCGCTAATAGCTTGAATCTTGCCTTCTGAGTTTACAGTTGCAATGTTTTCATCTTTGGATGACCATACAACTTCCTTATTTGTTGTGTTATCTGGTGTAATCTCGTATTCGAGAACAACATCATCTCCAATAAAGAGATCAAGCTCCTTGGTTTTTAATGTTATCCCTGTTGCTTTTATTGGATTAACATTTACAATGCAATGTGCTTTTAACGTCTTATCATGATTATAAATTGTAATAGTAGTTTCACCAACACCAATAGCTTTAACTTTCCCTTCATTATCAACGGTCGCTATATCGGTATCATCTGAAGACCAGGCAACTTCTTTATTGGTTGTTTCCTCTGGTAAGATTTCATGCTTTAAAGTATACTCTTCGTCAATTATAAGGTTTAAATTTTCAACATCTAATGTTATTCCTGTTGCAATAGTTGGTTTTACTGTTACTTTACAACTCGATTCTAAATTGTTCTCAACTTCATAAACAGTAATAGTAACCTCTCCAAGTGAGAGAGCTCTAATTTCTCCTTTATCGTTCACAGATACAATTTCTTTGTCACTTGTTTTCCATATAAATGGCGGTATATCAATATTAGCGGGAGAAACTGATACTTTTAAAGAATGTGTTTCACCAACTTCTAACGATAAAGTTGTTTCATTTAATGAAATGCTTTTGATTGATTCTTCTTTATCGCATCCAAAACATAAGATCAAACTGATTAGTAGAACAAAAAAAAACGGTTTGTTTTTCATAATAAAAAAGTTTAATAGATAATTTAATAAGTGCTTCTATAATATTTATTCAAAGATATGAAATACTTAAGAGATTGACAGTTTTTTTGATAAAAAAAACACAAAAAACTAATTAAACGCGATTTTTTTTAGGTTCTGCTCGCTCGTACCGATTTCCGCCCAAAATATAAAGAGAACTTTAAGAAATTGAAGCACAATATTCACCTTAACTTAGTGCTTGTAGCGCATCCTTATGTAGAAAACACCTTCATCCCACATTGGGCATATTGAATTTGTTGTACGAGAGGGCGGAAAAAAGAGTTTATCTTTATTTGGTGTAAACGGTTTTTCTATGGGAGTAGAACTAAATTGAACCGCTATTACCATATTGTATTAAAGTGGGGGTAACATAATACAAACCACCCATTGTAAACTCCTATATACCATCCTCTTCCACTTTCACCCAACTTCCCTTTGTTCTTGCTTGCTCGCTTGGTTTATACATTGCTTGCAATGAAACTGCTGGCAGATAGTAATTACCTCTATAAGCAGCTTGCAATCGCACTCTGAAAGTTTTGGTTTGTCCTGCAGCCAAATTGAAATAGGTGAGCACTCTGTCATCGCGGATATCGCGATAGTTGTACTTGCCTGCTCCATTGTCTGAGGTTGCATCAAGAATACGTTCGTTATAAATCTCCCAACCAGAAGGGAATATCTGTACCAAAGCCAAGTCGGTGAAAGCTTGTGCGGGACCATTGTTAATAGTAACGATTGCAGTAAATTCTTCTCCTTGTTTCAAGGAAGAAACAGATATAGGATTTCCATTCAACCCCACATAACTAACAGATAAGTTGAATGATGCATCATTAGTTTCAACTGTTTGAACATCTCCAATGGGTTGAGTGCGCCCCGTCAATTGTGCATATATCTTACCTGTTCCTTTATTGTCAATGGCTATTTCAATCTTCTCATTTGGTGCAACACCTATTTGATGCAACGGTTGTGGAGTAGAAACTGCATCCATTGCTTTACCATTCAGCGTCCAATCCACCTCGATGTTTGTCTTACCCATTTTCTCTGCCAATTGACTCATGGCAATAAGTCCATAAGCAGCAGTTTGAGTAGAGATATAATGGGATGAAAGTTCTTTGGCTACATTTTGTGCCAATTCAAGCGCCTTGTCTGTCTTGTCGAGCAACAGATATGTTTCCATAATCATTGCCTCATCACGAGCGGGACTTCCATAGGTATCATTATTGAAATTGTATTCATCCACAGTGTCGTCTATATTGAAAACAAGTTCGTTTGCCACATCTTTCCTACCCGTTATAGCATAACCTGCAGCCAATCGCCATTTCGATTGTAATGACAAGTCTTTCAGTTCACGCATCCTATTCATAGCGCCCAATTGAGGTGCACCATTCACTGCCAATGCATAGAGGCGATAGGCTTGTTGTAGTTCAGTCATCGAAACGCTGTAATAGTTACGATAAGCCACTGTGCGACTCCAGTTGTTAGCCTGTTTGGTTTGAAACTGCACCCAACGTGACAACATATTGTCTGATACATCAAATCCTTTGTTCTTTGCTTCTGTCAGAAAATGTCCAGTGTAGGTTGTCGTCCATTCTGATGCATAATGGTTGCCTGCCCAATATATGAAACCACCATCAGGTAGTTGTCGTGTTATCAACATGCCAATGGCTTGATCTATCTTTTCATTCATCCGCTTCTTTTGGTCATCATCCAATTGCGTTAATTCATCTAAATAAAGCAAAGGAAAAGCCTGAGAAGTTATTTGCTCTGTACATCCATGAGGATAAGACTGCAGGAAGTCGATGTTCTTATTGAGATTGATGTTGGGCAGTCTTGAAAGTTCTAATTTAACCCAATCATTTACACCTACTTCATCCATTGCTATTGATAACTTAGCACTTGTATTGGCATCTATCATTTGAGCGTCGCTCACAATAATGGGCGGATTAGGATTACGAATGCCAATATCAATCACCTCAGTTGCAGTTTGTCCACCACTGGTCGCTTTAATCCTAACTTGTTCTGCGCCTGTTTTAGAGTTTGCTTTGAGTTTAAAGTAAACGATCTGATCGCCAACTTTATCGAATTGAATATTTTGAGAGTTTCCATTTTCAGCTTTCAACAAGCCGTTTGTTTCAACAGAGACTTGCACATTGCGCACTGAGTTATCCATTGCAAACACATTAACAGGTAGCCACACCTCTTCGTTAGGTCCCATCACTCTTGGAAGGGTTGATAATGTCATAAGTGGATTATTTACTGCAACAGTTTTTTCGGCACTTCCATAAGCACCATTCCCTGTAGCCACAATCATTACCCTAACTGATCCAACATAAGGAGGCAGTTTTAGTTTATGCGTTTTAGTTTCTCCTTTTTTCAAAGTGAATGGCCCTATGAATTGAACAATGGGTTTAAACCTATTCACCTTGTCGCTCGATGCTTTTAATGCTTCATCCCCACCGATACTTAACAAAGGACCAAACATGCCGCTATTCGCACCCAACACACGATCAAACAAGTCCCAAGTGCGAACACCTAATGCTTCGCGTGAATAAAAATAATCCCAAGCATTGGGAGTCTTGAATCCTGTTAAATCTAACAGTCCTTCATCCACAATAGCCAAAGTGTACGTCATCGACTTCTTTGTTTTCTCTGAAACAATCACCGAAAACTCCTTTTCAGGTTGTAGTTCGTTCGGCATTGATATCAAAGGGGTCAAGCGACTATCTTTGTCTTCTATCTCAATATTCTGAACTCCGTACATGCGTATTGGCAGATCATTCGTTGTTTGCGCATGAGGCTGTAGCAATGTAGCAAACACATACACGTTTGGATTCATCTCATCAGTAATCGTAAAAGTGTAATTTGTATCTTCTTTATCTGACGTTTTAATCCAATCACGTTGTATAACTCTTGTTCCATTTTCAATGCTAACAAGTACCCTGCCTTCAGTGCTTTTGGGAATGGTCACGGTTGCTTTGTCTCCAACTTGATAAACGGTTTTATCAGTGGAGAAAGCAAGCATGGATAAACCATTTGGATCTCTCTTATTTGAACGCCCATAAGAATCAGCCCAATCTACATAAAACACAGATCCTGCTGTGTGGCCACTTTCAGTATCTTTCACTAAAATAAGGTATCGTCCCCAATCTGGATAATTGACTTGGAAGTTTACTTTTCCTGTCCCATTTGTTGTTGAAATACTGCCTTGTGCAACTGGACTAACTGAAGTACTATTAATATATGAACCCAAATCTTCTTCTGAACTGTTCCACCACCAACTCCAGTTTAGTTTATATATCTTATAGGACATATTGCTTAGCGATACCTTTTTACCATTAGGAGTTAATGATATTACATCAAAAATTATTGGTTTATCTGTTTCAAGAAACTCACCTTTTTTTGTTCCCGGAACTTTAACTCCCGCATATACACTATAAGGTGAATAGTATATTGTTTGTGCATAAAAACTCATATCTCCACCGGTTTCATATACCCTTGAAAGAATGTTACCTCGTAACATTCCTGGTGCATTTTCAGCCATCGGCACTTTTGAGCTCACTCCAGCAAGACCCGAAGCATTCAAATTTCCTTCGAACAGTTTATACTGATTTGTATTAAACTGAGAAAGTGGATTATTAAACTCATAGTTTTCATAGTTCTTAAAAGGCATATCGCTCTTCGAAAGTGAGAGATTCACTTCTGCTTTTAAGTTAGATGCAGGTGCACCATGAAGCCACTGTGCATTCAAAGTACCAGAAAAAGCACCTTTGCTGGCATCGAAGACAGAGTCTGTTTCAAGTCTTACCTTCAATCGATTGGGCTTAATAGACTCGATGCGCAAAGGTTGATAGAACGATGTGCCTCCCACCTTTATGT
>JAQVZQ010000202.1 GCA_028708095.1 Dysgonamonadaceae bacterium | reverse complement strand
TTAATCTAAATCATATCCCCAATCTTTCCCTTTTTGTATAGCGGACAAACCACGTGTCATCCATTTTGGAGCAGGCTCTCCTTTAAGATAATGATCAAAGAATTGTTGTAAACGTATGGATAAGTCTTTCCTGTTGCGGCGTTCTTTTAAGTTGTGCGCTTCTTTATTGTATTGTAACATCCACACAGGTTTTTGTAGTCTCCTCAACGACATGAAAAGTTCAATGCCTTGATACCATGGCACTGCCCCATCGTCATCGTTGTGCATAATAAGTAAAGGTGTGTTTACACGATCTGCAAAAAAGACGGGCGAATTATCGATATAAGTTTGTAACGATTCGCTTAATGTAGTTCCTAGACGCGACTGACCTTTTTCATATTGAATTTGTCTGCTTCGTCCCGACTCCCAACGAATTCCACCATAAGCACTTGTCATATTCGACACAGGTGCTCCAGCACCAGCTGCTTTAAACATATCAGTTTGTGTAATCAAATAAGCTACTTGATATCCACCCCAACTTTGTCCTTGAATAGCCATATTATCTTTGTCCACCCATACGTTTTTGGATAGAGTTTCAGCACCAGCTACTATGGCATTGAATGCATCCTTTCCAGGTTGTCCTACTTTATAGTGTATATCGGGCGTAAAAACAATGTAATCTCTGCTGCTATAAAATGGGATATTTATGGTAGACGCACTTGGAGCAGGAGACATATACCGATATAGGTTATCAGAATGTTTTTCGTAAAAATATATCATAACTGGATATTTTTTCGACACATCAAAGTCTTCAGGTTTGTAAACAATTCCTTGTAAGGATTCACCATCATACGATATCCACGAAAACAGCTCGGGTGTGCCCCATTTGTAATCATTCATTTGAGGATTGATATCGGTCAGCTTCTTCGAAGATTTCCACCAATTGTCTGTCACGTACAAATTGGGTGATGTATTGAAGTTGCTTTTCTCAAATATAATAACATCATTGTTTTTTGCCTTTGTTAAACTAGAAAAGTAGTATTTATCTAACAGAAGCTTTTTGATACTTTTCCTTTTTTGTTTGGGATTGTAGGTGTAGAATCCATTCTCTTTTGTTTTATTGTCAAAAGCTTGCAGCAACAACGTTTCGTTGGGTTCAACAAATCGTTTTTCCTTATCTGTGTTTAAATAACGGAATGTGATGGAATCTTTACGGCCCAACCCTTGCGTAATGTTTTGCGCTTTTATTTGGTTCTGAGGATCAATTTTCCAAATATCGTAGGCATCATATACAAACATATATGCATCGTCTTTTCCCCATGCTGCAAGTCCATAAGGACCTGGATTGCTTGGGATGTCACTTTTTTCATTCCAAAAGTTTACTGGGATCTCTTTTGTAATATTGACTGTTTTTGCTGTTTTATTGTCGAAAACATACCAATCACCTTCATTTATGTCAAACCAGCACACATAGTTTCCTTTAGCTGATAAAGAAGGTCTGCTCGGAATGGATGTGCCAATTTGGATTGTTTTGTCTGTTTCCAAATCATATATCCATGCGTCGTAGTTGTTAGCGTTCCATTGGCTTTCCAATCGGTAGGGTATATCCGTGTAAAGTAATGTGTAACGACCATTACCTTGATCTGAGATGTTTGTGTAGGGAATTTCCTCATTACCAAGCAATGTGAATTTATTGTTTTTATCTAATTGAATAACTCCAGTATAATTTCTTTTTAAATCATTTGATAGGCTCTTTAATTGTTGAGGTTGCAAATATGGGTCTTTCCAATGCCATATATCAAGTGATGCTACCTCAAAGTCAATAATTGTAGTGTCTTTGGGAGCTTGTCTTGGTGCACTACCAATGATAATTCTTTTTCCGTTTTCGCTGAAATAGGGAGAGCTGTTTTCATTAAATATCCAATTAGCAGGTAGATCTATACTATTTGTGTCGGCAAGTACGATAGCCGAGTCGGTATTGAATTTGAAATAGCGAAGATCAAAGACCTTTTGCTCTACTTTAGAAGTGTCTTTTGTAGAAAGATATGCTAATTGATCTCCCGCATCATCAAACATCAATGATTTATATTCAGCTTTCTGGTTAGAAATACGTTTTTTTGTGTAATTGTTCAAATCGATAAAGATTACGCCTGGAGTATCAGTCGAATCTTTTTTATCGGGTTCGATGGAAGCAGCAAAAGCATTCCCATATTTATTGAAAATGTACTCTTTGGTATTAAGCAAAGTGTCTTGTTTTTGTGTTTTAAGATTGTAAAGGACAAGTAAATCTTTCTTTTTGCTACTTTTCTTTTTCGGTTTATTCTTGATTGAATCGCTCGATATTGTTAGTGTATCTACGTCAATATTTTGGGCTGTGGTATCTATTTCAATTGTGACAGCATATGCTATATAGTCTCCTAATTCTTGAGGTGTTTTAAGCGATTTCACATCCGGTATGACATGGTATGTAAATGTTTCATTGTCAATAATCAATAATGAGTCTTTTGGCATATCATCGGGTTTCTTTTTATCAATCTTTGCTTGTCGTCTATCAACAAATGAAGCTTTAAGAAGTGCTACCGTGTGCTTTCCATCAGCTGAAAGTGTGTAACTTGATATATGATTGTGCTGAAAGCTTTTGTTCTTTTTCAAATCTTGGATAAACAATTTGCTGTCTCCCTCTTGAGGTTCGATAATAGCGACAGTAAATCGCCCAGAATTATCAACAGAAATACTTGAAAGGCTTTTCCAATTGTCATAAACTGAATGATCTAATTGTTTCTTTTGCGAAAAGGCAAATTGAATTGAAATGAAGCATGCGATAATAATTACTGTTGTTTTTGATTGATTCATACAATGTCGATTCATTATGATGTTTATATAAACAAAAGTACAATAAATAATTACGAATAAGTAATTACGAATTGCGAATAATATCGCTCATTAAAATTTTCGAGGTATTTATTTTTATCGCCGATGGCGCAGACATTTGTCTGTGTTTTTTATTATTTTACCATCAATAGAGGGTCTGGATATCCGCTTCAGCCTGCGTTCATTCGCTGGCGCAAGTTTCCAAACTTGTGCCTACAAGTTCAATGCACAAAGAAACTGGTCGGGAGACCAGAACCAGCGGAGACGTTTGTCTGTGTTTTGTACTGTGTTACCATGAATGGCACGGATGGATATCCGCGCCAGCTTGGGGATAAGTATATAATGTGAGTACGTTTATTGCTTTTCCTTGCGGATAAGCATATAATGTGAGTGCGTTTATTACTTTTTCTCGAGGAAAAGCATATAACGTACGAGCAAAAGGTGCTTTTTCACGCAAAAAAAAAGGGTATAACGTGTGCGCAAATTGTGCTTTTTCACGTGTTTAAGGGTATAACGCTGACACTTTGTATGGTTTTGTATGATAAAATGCTGCATTTTGTCACAAATGGGAGAGGATGGAAGATTGTTTATTGATTTTGCCAAACGACGATACACAGGTCGTACCCTATACACATCGCCCATAGCCATTTTGTAGTGGCGCACCTGCGTGTGCGCCATGGCTGAATATCTTTTCAACTGTTTAATTGGTTAACTTTGCTGGCGCAAGTTTTCTCAGCTTGTGCCAACAAGTTTACTGCACAGCAACACAGGTCGCCCATTCCCATTTCAACTAAACTCAAGTTTATTAAACTAACTTTCTATTTAACTGTTTAAACAATACTATGGGGAAAATAAATATACTTACAATTCAGTTGACAAAAACTCCTGCTTCGCCCAATAACTTTTTAGATTCTTTAAAAACAATCACAGAGCTTGCAAATGCAGAGTTTAGAGAACAAAAAAAAGAATTGGTGCTTTCAATTGATGAAAAATATATAGATGATGAAGCGGAAACTATTCAGCAAGTTATTAGCAAACTACGTGCTGATGGAGGAGAGATTGAATCTACGAAGCAATCTTTTCCAGTAATGAATATGACCTGTGCTGCTTGTGCATCTAGTTCGAAAAATGTATTGTCGTTTGTGCCAGGTATTTTGAATGTTGCCGTAAACTATGCAAACGGTAAGGCCGAAATTGAATACTTACCTACACTTTCAAATCCCAAGCAAATGAAATCAGCCCTACAAGAGGTAGGTTATGATTTGCTGATTGAGGAAAAGGAATCGTCACGCAAAAACTTGGAACAACTACAACAAGAACGATATAAAAAACTGAAGCGAGATACTTGGAGTGCTATTATATTGGCTACACCACTTATGATTATTGGCATGATATTTATGAATATGCCCTACGCTGATTATATTATGTGGGCATTAGCCACTCCTATATTATTTATCTTTGGAAGACGTTTTTTTGTTGGTGCCTGGAAACAAGCCAAGCATTTCTCAGCCAACATGGATACACTTGTTGCATTGAGTACAGGTATTGCATACTTGTTTAGTGTGTTCAATATTTTCTTCCCTCAGTTTTGGGAAAGCAAAGGCCTTGAAGCTCATGTTTATTTTGAGGCTTCGGGTGTTATCATTGCATTTATCCTAATTGGTAAAATGTTGGAAGAGCGCGCCAAAGGCAATACTTCTTCTGCAATAAAAAAGCTAATGGGATTACAACCAGACACGGTTACTGTTTTCAAAAATGATATCCCTACCGAGGTGTCAATATCAGAAGTACAAGTCGATGATATCATATTAGTTAAACCTGGAGATCGAATTGCTGTAGATGGGATAGTGACAGAAGGGTCTTCATTTATAGACGAAAGTATGATTAGTGGTGAACCAATTGCAGTTGAAAAAGTTATTGACGCCAAAGTGTTTGCGGGCACCATTAATCAAAAAGGAAGTTTTCGTTTCAAAGCCAACAAAGTAGGGAAAGATACTTTATTAGCACACATCATAAAAACAGTTGAACAGGCACAGGGTAGTAAAGCTCCAGTGCAAGACCTTGTGGATAAAATTGCTGGAATTTTCGTTCCTGCTGTTATGGGAATTGCAATTTTAAGTTTTATCCTTTGGATGATATTGGGTGGGGACAATAATTTTGTTCATGGTTTATTAGCAATGGTAACTGTCTTGGTTATTGCTTGTCCTTGTGCATTAGGATTGGCTACCCCTACAGCCATTATGGTAGGTATAGGGAAAGGTGCCGAAGAAGGAATTTTGATTAAAGATGCAGAAAGTTTAGAGCTCGGTAGAAAAGTGGATATTGTTGTTTTGGATAAAACTGGCACACTTACTGAAGGAAAACCTGAAGTGAGTAGCGTTTTGTGGAATAAAGATATTACTCAGGAACAAAAAAACATACTCTATAGCATAGAAGCACAATCTGAGCATCCATTGGCAGATGCCATAACAGCTAAACTGAAAGATGAAACTCAGTTATTGGGTGCTGTCAAAGTGCATCAAGTAAGCGGTAAAGGTATTGATGGTGACTACAACGAGAAACATTACTTTGTAGGAAATCCACAATATATTCGATCTAAAAACATTCATATTTCTAGTGATTTGAACAATCAGATTAATCAAGAATTAGAAGCTGCATATACAGTAACAGTTTTTGCTGACAGTGAAAATACTTTGGGTGTTATCTCGATTGCTGATAAATTGAAGCCAACCACTAAAGAAGCTATCAATAAGTTGAAAGAGATGAAAATCGATACGGCTATATTTACGGGTGACAATCCCATGGTAGCAAAAGCACTCGCCAACGAATTGGGTATTTCAAATTACAAAGGTAATGTGCTTCCCGAGGAAAAAGCGGCACTAGTGAAAGAGTTGCAACAGCAAGGCAAAGTTGTGGCAATGGTGGGCGATGGTATCAATGATAGTGCTGCACTTGCTCAGGCAGATGTAAGTATTGCCATGGGCAAAGGGAGCGATATAGCTATGGAAGTGGCAAAGATGACTATCATATCTTCCGATTTATTAAAAATACCCCAAGCTATCCGATTATCTGCAAGAACCGTAACGACCATTAAACAAAACTTGTTTTGGGCATTTATATATAATGTTATTGGAATTCCCATCGCTGCTGGTATTCTTTATCCTTTCAATGGTTTCTTACTTAACCCAATGATTGCAGGGGCGGCCATGGCATTAAGCTCTGTCAGTGTTGTGACTAATAGTTTACGACTGAGAGGGAAAAAGTTGGGAGTGAACAGTAAACAGTGAACGGGTACTATAAATCAGACATTTGTAGAGACTACATGGGCGTCTTTGTTGATCAAATTGAAAATGAAATAGTGAAAAGTAGTAAGTAGTAAGCAGTAAGCACAACCGTTGAAATCTAACAGTTGTTCAATCAATTGAAAATTGAGGATTTTTTAAGTGAACAATTGTAGAGACGTCGATTTATCGCGTCTCGATTGGATAGTGAACAATTGAAATAATTGACCCTTCGACTACGAGGGCAGGAGATTGACAATGAAACACATTAACCGGGCATTTGTAGACGACATGGGCTTCTTTGTTAATCAAATCAATAAATTATACTGCAATTGTAGTGGCGGTGCCTCCGTGTCCGCCATTATTTGAATAATACATTAACCACAAAGGACGCAAAAGAACTTCAAAGAAGGAGTCTCTCGTATACAAAAAGGAGTGAATAACAAAACGATTTAA
>JAQVZQ010000201.1 GCA_028708095.1 Dysgonamonadaceae bacterium | reverse complement strand
TAATTGTATCCGCCAAAATAGTTCCTCACAGTTTCAATTTCTAATCCTAACTCTTCGGCTATTTTACGGATACTCCCATGGGGAAGTTTGTCTTTGAATTGTCTTAACTCGTTAAATGAAATAGTTCTTGACATATTGTTTACTTTTAAAATATGAATAATATTTTGTGTTGTATATATAGCGGGTTAAACTTAATCAAAAGATTAGAATTAAGCAATTATTTTAAAGAGAAAAATTGATTATGACCAATTTTAAATTTGACAATACCCGAGTTTAAACAAAAAGAATTAAATCTATTTGAATATAAAAGTGTGAGGAATAGAGCTTAAAAAGGTGCTTAATAATAAAACCAATGTAATGTATGAGATAATACCTACACCTAATGTATTGCCATCTTTAACAGAATAGATGCTTTTGTTCATATTATTCTGAGCAATTTTAAAAAATCTCACCCGACAAAATATGTATATCTTATAAACTAACAATCCAATTAGTGCTCCAAAAAACAATCCGGCCACTATATCGCTTATAAAATGAACACCCAAGTAAACTCTGGCATAACTACTTAAAATCGCCCAAAGCAACATAAATATCGTCACCAGCTTGTTCCTAAAAAGTAGAGATAGTAAAACTGCTAACCCCATACCATTTGTGGCGTGTCCAGACATAAATCCATATTGTCCACCTCGATAACCCCTGACTATATCTACAAAATTCATAAAGTCTGGATGGTGAGTTGGTCTATATCTTTTAAAAAGAGGCTTAACTATAGAAGAAGAAAACTGATCGGTTAAAACAACTAATAAAACTATTGAACCTAAGACAAGAAGAGCCTCTCTTAATTTTTGGTTTCTAAATGCTATATAAAGAATAAATAAAATCATGGGAAGCCATGTTAGAACTCCTGTATAAGTCCACACAACATTATCTAAAAGCTCCGAGTTACTACCATTTAAAATAAAAAACAGTCCTCTTTCGAATGGTAGAAGTTTATCTATAAATTCATTCATTTTATATCAATAAGCTCTACTTTGCATGAAAATGCAAATAGATTTTCAAATTAATACTCGCACAATTTGTAAATCTCAAATACAAATGTAATAAAAAATATTAATTTAGAAATAAAAAAGAAGCATAATTGACGCTTTTCTTAAGAAATCATCAAAACCAAGATTCGGGTATTACCGAATGGGAAAAAGAGCTTAAGAAAGGGCTCAATAGAATAACGAGAAGCACATATAAAATAACACCAACACTCAGAATATTACCCGTCTTTTTAGAATAAATACTTTTCCTTTTTTCGGTTAAGGAAACATTGAAATAGCTCACTCTGATTCTAATATATATTTCATAAACAATTAGGCCAATAAGTGCTCCCATCAATAATCCTGCCAAAATATCACTTATGAAATGAACGCCTAAATAAATCCTGGAATAACTATTTAATGCTGCCCAGATCATTATTGATATAGTTACTAATCGATTTTTGAAAAGTCGAAAGAAGAAAAATGCCAAACCAAAACTATTTGTTGCATGACCTGAGATAAATCCATAATCTCCACCTCTAAAATCATTTATTATATTAACTATATCTTTATAATCAGGATGATGTGTAGGCCGAAATCGTCTAAAAACAGGTTTGAAAAAAGTTGCTGATACCAAATTTGATAAGATTAATACCAACGCGATTGACCCTAAAACAAGCAATCCTTCTTTAAGTTGCTGATTTCTAAAAGAAATGTAAAGAATAAACAAAATCAAAGGAACCCAAGTTACAATTCCAGTATAAGTCCACATCGCATTGTCCCAAAAGTCAGAAACTCCATCATTTAAAGCCAAAAAGAGTCTTCTTTCCAATGGAAGAAACTTGTTTATGAATTCATTCATATAGTTTCAATATTCTTTTTTTGCAACCATCCAACACTTCCATTTGCAATTACAATTTCATACCAATTGCCTTCAATTCGTTTTATAGTAACTTTTGAGCCTTCATGTAAACGAAATAATTCTTGACTATGGGCATCAGGTGAAGTATAAATGGAAACAGACGCAGACATAACAATACCTGTTGTGCGATTCACAATTTTATTTTTTTGCTTGAAAGCAAAAATATTGGTTATTATAACAAGCGTAAGCAACACAATTCCAGTGTAAAAAGATATTTTTCTTAATGTTATTTGAGTAGAAATCATGTACACACCAATAGCGACTATACATATTATAAAAAGGATAACTCCAATGACAGCCCATGCATTGCCACTGTATAGATTCTGAACAGTGCGGACCCACTTATTTATAAAAAGGTTATCGGCACTATCAATCTTATCTTCAATGCGCGTTTTTGCAAAACGTAAATTATGACGTATATCGCTATCACTTGGATCTAATAAAAGTGCACGCTCGTAATTAACAATGGCTTTAGCAATCTGGTTATCTCTGAAATAGGCATTTGCCAAATTGTAATAAAGTTGAGGTGACTCTTGATTGGTCAATTTATTTTCAACAATTTGTGATTCATATAGTTTTATACTCTCTTTAAAATTACTGTTTTTGTATGCTGTCTCTGCTTCACTTTCCACAATTGCAATATCAGGCTGTTCTGCATCAATTGATGTTGATATCGAATCCTCAACAGACTGTGCATGAATTATTCCGAAATTAATGCATGAAGCTGCTAAAACTATATATATGTAGTTACGTATTTTCATACTAATTTTTGGACTTTAAACTGTTTTCCATCTTCCCAATAGAGTCAATGGTTTCTTTATATACTTCATCCATTGAATCTGAAGATTCTCCGGGTGCATAATGGGCAAATTCACAGGTATCTAGTATACTCATAAATTTTTTAATTAACCCTTCTTCAACTCCATATTCAGCTAACTCTGACCCAATATTGCTTCTTGTAAGATTTGCAACAGGAATTGAAAGTTTATCACTAAAATATCCCCAAATAGCTCGTAAGACTTCGTTATAAAATTGGGCTTTATTATGTTCCTTGAGGTACTGTTCTGCTTGCTTTAATCTCCGCTTAGCCATTTTGTTGGCACGTTTGGTTCGCATCAATGCAATATTGGCATTTAGTTTCATCTGTTTACGGTAAAAGATAAAAAATACGCACAGCAATACAAATGGAATAATATACCACAACCAATACATCCACGAGCCTACAAAGAATTTATCTGTTTTAAGAAACTTTGGCTGCCCCGTTTTTAAGTATCGGATATCTTGCTCTACTTTAACTTGTTGTTGATTTACATAGGTTGATGATGCAACCTTGCTTGGATCTCCTTTTAATACATTAATTGTATAAGAAGGGGATTTTAGTGTTTTATAAGTGCTACTTTTGAGATCGAAATAAGAGAACTCAATCGGAGGAATAGTGTAGTCACCTTCATAACGAGGGATTGCCAAGTATTTTATAGTGCGTGTCCCATTTAACCCACTTTCTCCTGCTGTAAAATCATTTTCAATGGTTGGATCATATAATTCAAAGTTCGTAGGAAATTCTACATCAGGGTTTTGTATTAATTTTTGATTCCCCGTTCCTGAAATCTTGAGTGTAACGGTTAAAGGTTCGTTGGCTCTAATTTTCTGCTCACTTATACTTGGAGTGAATGTAAATGATCCGACTGCTCCTTTATAACTGGATGGTCTTCCTGCAGGCAATGACTTTACATTCAGTGTGACGGGATTTGTAATCATTGGTTTCTTTACATCAACGTTCACCTCTTGCATTCCGAAAAAACTGGAGACTTTCTTTCCTGAAGGAACAGAAAACACCATCTCTAATCTTCCACTTGGGATGGTCATTTTGCCAGATCGTTGTGGGAAAAGCAAAGTTTTACGTAAAACGGCTGTATAATAGTTGCGTCCGTCGTAATGCTCTAATTTTAACTGCTGATTGGAAGGAACATCTAATTCTTCTACCAAAAACCCTTCAAACTCAGGAAATTCAATTCTTCCAAAATTCACAACATTTAAAGTTGTGTATAACTTAAAAGTAACCATGAACCCTTCTTGTTCATATATACTGCTTTTTGATACAACGGTACGTATAAATGCATCACTTGCTTTTATCTCTTGTGAGGATGAGGAAGCAGAGGGTTTTTGTTCCGATTGTGATTTTTCTGCTTCTTTATCAGGAGGCAGAACTTTTATTTCTAAAGAATTAGATCGATAATTACTACCATCAACAGTAATAGATGCAGGTGCAATGGTATATGTTCCTTCTTCAGGAGCAACTAAAATATATGTATGTGAAAATGAACTTTGAGAAGTAGATTTTCCATTTATAATTTGTGTACTGTAACTTGATGAAACGGATGGACCAAATCGAATTTCAAATCCTTTCATATCCGAAGGTAACCTCAACTCCTTTCCTTCTTTATTTAAGGTATAAGTTAACCGAAACTGTTCGCCTTTAACAACAGCTTGAGGTGCTGAAGCCTTAAAGATAACTTCTTGAGCAAAGGATTTATTACTTTGTAAAAGAAAAAGTAGAATAAATACCTTTATATATAAATGGATAGTTTTTTTATTAATCATATTATACTCCAATAGTTTCAATAAATCTATTCTTAGCAAATTACCAATCTTTATTTTGTCGCCTGTTCTCTTGTGCTTTCTGTCTGCGTTCTTCAGCTTTCATTTCATTGAGGCGTTCTTGGGTCTCTTTTTCATCTTGCTCAATAGCTTGCAATATTTGTCTGGCATTGTCACGAGACATTTGTTCAGGCTCTGTTTGTTCTTCAGGCTTCTTAGGCTTATCCTGCTGTTCAGGAGGCTGTTGTTGGTCTCCATCGTTTTGATCCTTATTTTGCTCTTGCTGCTCCTCTTGTTCTTGTTCTTCTTCGTTATCTTTTATCATTTTCTGAACAACTGCCAAATTATAACGAGTTTCATCATCTTCTGGATTCATTCTGAGCGCATTTTTATAAGCTTCCATCGATTTTTCAAGGTCTTTTTTATGCAGTAATGCATTGCCTATATTATGCCAACCTGAAGCTAATTTCTGAGGATTTTCTTTTTCTAATAAGAGGTAATGATTTTGTTGCTCAATAGACTTATCCCATTCATTCTGCCTATAATAGGTATTACCCAAATTGAAATTAGGTTCCAATGCGTTAGGATTTATTTTTAGAGCTTCCTCATAATGATTTGCTGCTTGCTCGTATTTTTGCTCATTATATGACTTATTCCCCTGTCTTATATTCTTCCTAACTGCTTTCTGTGCAGAAATTGGATAAACGGTTAATAGCGAAATGAGCAATATAATTGATTTTAATTTCATCTTTTAAAAATTCGTACGTTTCTAAATATTCTGTTTTTCTTATCAAAAATACAGACTTCAACAATTAAAACAATCAATAGTATCCATGCTATAATTGGAAATTTCTCGTCATATTCTGAGTAAGCCAAACTTTCCATTTGCTTTGTTTGCAGTTTATCTAATTCTGCCTCTAATGCATTAATGGCTGTATTAGTATTATCTGCTTGAACAAATAATCCTTTCCCATTATGTGCTATTTCACGAGCCATCTCCTCATTAAGTTTGGTAACTACTACGTTTCCTTCAGTATCTGTTTTAAAGTTGTTGCTATATTGTGATTCTGGGATAGGACTTCCATCAACAGATCCTATTCCCATAACATTAACCATAATTCCAGCATCTCCGGCTCTTTTGGCTATTTGTATAGCATCACCTTCATGATCTTCTGAGTCGGTTATTAATATCATTGCTTTGTCAACATCCTTATCACTCGAAAATGAATTAATTCCTAAATCAATGGCTTTGCTTATTACTGTTCCCTGAACAGGCACTAAGTTAGTATTAATTGAATTAAGAAAAAGCTTTGCAGATTGTGTGTCAGTCGTCAGAGGCATTTGAACATATGCTTCTCCAGCAAAGACAATTAAAGCAATTTTATCATTTTTTCTTGCATCAATGATTCGCGAAAGTAATTGTTTTGCTCTACTTAGTCTATCAGGAGTAACATCACGAGCCAGCATAGAGTTTGAAACATCTATTGCAATAACCAGCTCTATCCCCCTCTTTTCTACTTTTTCTACCTTTGTTCCAAATTGCGGTCCTGCAACTAAAAAAACACCTAAAATCAAAGCAACAAAAACAATCCAAAATTTCAAATATGATCTTTTTAGTGATAATTCGGGCATCATTTGTTTAACCAAGTCAAGTGAGCCTAATTTAGTTACATCTTTTCGTTTTTTTATATTCAAATAGATGTAAATTACTATCACAAAAGGCAATGCGATATATAAATATAGATATTCAGGATGGGCAAATCGAAACATATTTTTTATTTTCTAAATCCTCTTATAAATTACAACAGCAAATTATAAAAGACTTACATTCACATTTATGGTATACTCCTCAACCAGGTTCTTCGCAAAATCAACTCTATGAATAGAAGAGCCAAAGCTAACAAAGCAAATGGAAGATAGAGCTCTTGTTTACGTGTAACATTTTGAACATTGATTAGATATTTTTCCATCTCATCAATCTCTTCATAAATATCACTTAGCCCAGCATTATCTTCTGCTCTAAAATATTGGCCTCCAGTAATA
>JAQVZQ010000200.1 GCA_028708095.1 Dysgonamonadaceae bacterium | reverse complement strand
AATTTCTTTATATTACGCAGAAGTAAGACGCTGTTTACTAAAATGGTTGAGACGCCGTGGGGGGAAGACTAAATGGAAATGGGAAACCTATCCATTGCTTATAGATAAGTGGTGTCCTTTAATTAAGACTTTTATAGCAAATTCATATGTGCCATCATAGCGAAGCTAACTACTGAGGAACCGGATGCGAGAAAGTCGCTCGTCCGGGTCTGTGGGGGAGCGGGGAGGTAACGAACCGCTCTACCTGGACATAGTCATTACTTACAAAATTGTATTGGAATCGTTTGCTGGAATACTCAGGAGAAGGATTCCAAAGTCTGAATCAGTTAAACTAGCACTCAGGAGATAGATTCCAAAGTAGGAATGATGGTGCTGAGCACTCAGGAGATAGATTCCAAAGTAGGAATGATGGTGCTGAGCACTCAGGAGATAGATTCCTATGTCAGAATGTCAGTACTGAGTACTCTTGAATACAATTCCAGAAGTCAGAATGTTAGTCTTGAGAACTTGGGAGATAGATTCCGGTATTGGAATCTATCTGCCTGTGTCTACGCAAGACCATTCCAACATCGGAAAGATGCTCCCTAGGTCTTGGTATAACCATTCAGATACGATGAAAATAGCAATCAGGCTGTCGAATAGATGTTTGTTGATGATGTTGTAAGTAAGAGAACTTTCCACAGATGATTAGTGCGTGATGTTGTAAGTAAAACAACTCTCGACAGATGATAAATGTATGATGCGGTTAGTAAAACATTTCACGATAGATGGATTTTGTATGACACTGTGAGTAAAAGAACCTTTGGCAGATGTATGCTAGATGATGGCAAAGGGGAATGATAAGGTAATATATAATTATCGAATAGCATTAACAATGAGTGAATTCGTTGTCAAATGTAATGCATTAATAGTAAGAAACTGCAATATGACTATTGATAAAAAAGTAGCGGTCTTTACTATAATTCTAAGTGTGAAATAAAACGAATATCATCTTATCGACAGGAGCTCTTACATTTTACAGTTTAAGTAAATTGGTGATTTATCAGTTGATATGACATTTAGTGTAAAAAAAAGTTTATTTCGCTATAAAAGATAAAAAAATCCCACACGATGTTTTATAGTGTATAGTAGTGTAAGGGGCGATAATTATCGTCCCTTACTAATGTGAAAATGGGGAATCATACACGAAACAGGGAGTGATGCATTACACAGATAATCAATAGATATACCAGTATATCAATGTTTATGCAAAAAACCAACAAAAGCTATAACATTTAACAGTAAGAAGAAAAAAAACATCAATAAACATGTAGAAAAGAGTTCTTTAATGTTTATCTTTACACAACTATTTTTATTAACACAATGCAAATGCACAAATAAAACAAACAATGTTAAAACAATCTACTAACGAAACTACTCCCCAACCACGCTTCATCATCAGCGGAGGTGGCACGGGTGGACACATATTCCCCGCATTGTCCATTGCCGATGCCATTAAAAAAAGATGGCCCGAGGCTGCCATACTTTTTGTGGGTGCCGAAGACAGAATGGAGATGGAGCGAGTGCCAGCTGCTGGTTACAAAATTGTGGGACTGTCTGTGGCAGGATTTAATCGCAAAGCGCTCCACAAAAATGTGTCGGTGGTTATCAAACTCATCAAAAGTTTGAAACGAGCACGCCAAATCATTAAAGATTTCAAACCAACTGTAGTTATTGGGGTGGGGGGCTATGCCAGTGCTCCCGTGCTACGTGCTGCTATTATGGAGCGTATTCCCACATTGCTGCAAGAACAAAACTCTTTTGCAGGCATGACTAACAAATGGCTGGGTCGCAAAGCAAGTATCATATGTGTTGCATACGAAGGCATGGATAGGTTTTTCCCCAAAAAGCGCATTGTGATTACTGGCAATCCCGTACGACAAGATTTAATAATTAGCCCCGATAAAGTAGCTGAGGGCTTTGAGCTTTTTAACCTTAATCCCATTCACAAAACCATATTGATGGTGGGCGGCAGTCTTGGTGCAGGCACGCTTAATGATAGTATTGTTAACGCTTTCCCACAAATTAAAGATCAACCTATTCAAATTATATGGCAGTGTGGTAAATATTATTACGAGGATATGATGAAGCTGGCAATAAAAGGTGAAATTCCCTCGAATGTGAAGCTCTATGACTTTGTTGCGCGCATGGATTTGGCTTATGCAGTTGCCGATCTTGTGATATCGCGTGCTGGAGCTGGCTCCATATCCGAATTTTCATTGTTACGCAAACCTGTCATACTTGTTCCATCGCCAAACGTGGCAGAAGACCATCAAACGCAAAATGCACTGGCCTTGGTTAATAAAAAAGCAGCTATTTTGGTGCCCGATGAAACCGCACCTAATCAGCTTTTTTCCATAGCATTAAACTTAGTGCAAAATACAGAGCAATTATTGCAACTTAGCAGTAATATTGCTCTCTTAGCACAGCACAATTCGGCTGACCGAATTGTAGATGAAATAGCAAAACTGGTAACCATTAATAACAATAAGTCATGATAACAGAAAACAAAACAAGTGAACCTATAAAAACATCGCATTCTATTTTAGAAAAGTTTAGCAACTTCTATTTTATCGGAATTGGTGGCATTGGCATGAGCAATTTGGCGCGTTATTTTTTATCGCACAATAAGCAAGTTGCTGGATATGATAGAACATCAACCACTCTTTCACAACAATTAGAAAAAGAGGGTGCACTGATACATTATGAGGACAATGTGAATAATATTCTACCTAGGTTTAAAAATCCTGAAACCACACTTATGATATATACCCCCGCTGTGCCAGGTTCGCAGAGGGAGTTCGTCTATTTTACTGAAAACAATTTTGTTTTTATGAAACGTGCTCAAGTTTTGGGCGAAATAACTAAACTCAATCGTGCCATTTGTTGTGCTGGCACCCATGGTAAAACTACAGTTAGTAGTATGATTGCACATGCTTTGCGACAATCAAGCGTTGATTGTAGTGCTTTTTTGGGAGGCATTCTCAAAAACTATCAAAGCAATTTGCTTATCTCTGATACCAGCGATATCACCGTAATAGAAGCTGACGAATATGATCGTTCCTTCCATTGGTTGCATCCCTGGATTGCTATTATTACATCAACTGACCCTGACCATTTGGATGTTTATGAGAATACTCAGCAATATCATGAAAGCTTTGAGAAATTCACAAGCCTCATTCGTAATAATGGTTACTTGATTATAAAAAAGGGTTTGTCAATTACACCACAATGTCATGAATCTGTTACGCAATATACCTATTCGCTAACCGAGGGTGATTTTTATGCCGACAACATACACTATGGCAATGGCACCTTGGTGTTCGATTTGGTTTACCCTGAGGGTATATTGAAAAGAATTAATTTGGGTGTTCCTGTTCTTATCAATGTTGAGAATGCAATAGCCGCAGCTGCCGCAGCATGGTTAAGTGGAGTTAGCCCAGATGAGTTTAAAGTAGCTTTGAGTAATTATCAAGGGGCAAAACGGAGGTTCGACTTGAGGTTCAAATCGAACGAAGTGGTGTTTGTTGATGATTATGCGCATCACCCCAATGAGTTGATGGCATCAATTTTGTCCATAAAAAAACTATATACTGGTAAAAAAATAACAGGCATCTTCCAGCCTCATCTATATAGTCGCACCCGCGACTTTTTGGATGATTTTGCAGCCAGTTTGTCGTTATTAGATGAATTAATTTTGCTCGATATTTATCCAGCACGCGAAGAGCCTATAGAAGGAATCACCTCACAACTTATTTTGGATAAGGTAACCATCGAAAATAAAATATTGTGCAGTAAAGAAGAATTGCTTAATGTGCTAAAAGATAGAACTCCTGAAGTATTGGTAACGCTTGGTGCTGGTGATATTGAGTCGATGCTACCCGACATTGAACAATATTGCAGAAATATCTAACAAGAACATACATTTCATTTCTATTTCTATTTGCAATGGTGCAAGCTTGAGCTTTTTTTGGACTCTTGCTTGTGCCATTTTTATGATTCTGATGATAAGTACCTATAAAATGGGCGGAAATACTTTGAATGTATGTTGTAAGTTGATAAATAGTTGTGCATCTATTTCCAATTATGGAATAGAAAAAGTATATTTGTGTGAATTTAGTAGTCTAAGATGAAGAGATTTTTATTAGTGTTTGCTATACTTGTATTGTTGGGATATTTAGTATTCATTGCTTTCTATTTCAAAGAGAATACGCAAGAAACAGTGTGCGAAAACTTCATCGTATTAATAAAGGATAGTTTCGACAAAGAATTTATTCAAACAAAAGACATTGAGGACTTGCTTCGCAAGGAGAAATTGTACCCTGTTAAGAAATTAATTGCAGATATCAATACAATGGAAATGGAAAAAGCCATTTTGGGCAACAAATTGGTGAAGTCCGTTGAGGTATATTCCACACATGATGGGAGCATTGTTGCAAGCATTCGCCAGCGAAATCCTGTGATGCGGGTTATATCGCACAAAGATGGGGGTTATTATATCGACAACGAACGACAACGAATGCCACTTTCGCAACACTACACTGTATATTTGCCTGTGGCAACCGGCTTTATCAGCGAGGAATTTGCAAAAAACGAACTATATGACTTTGTGATGTTCATTTCCAATAGTCCTATGTGGGATGTATGGATTGAACAGATTGTGGTGACACAAAATCAAAAAGTACAGATAGTTCCTCGTGCAGGCGATTTCAAAGTAACATTGGGAACGCTTGAAGATTACGAAAAAAAGCTAAGCAACTTGAAGGTTTTTATCGATAAAGGACTCAACAAGGTCGGTTGGAACCGTTATTCTGAGGTTAACTTAGAATACAATAACCAAGTGGTTTGCACAATGAAGTAACATTTGCATACCAATTTACAACTTGTCTTTTATTGAAAGACAAACAAACAGAAACAGCTAAAAACTGTTTCAATATAAATGAACAGCTCAAAGATTATATATATAATGAAACAATCAGGATTTATTGCCGTCATCGATTTAGGAACATCTAAAATAAGGGGCATTGTGGCTCGCAAAAACGAAGACAATGTTATCTCTGTTTTAGCATACGAAACTGTAGATTCTAAACGTTGCATAAGACGTGGGTTAGTTTATAACATAGAAGAGACAGGTGGAAAGGTACGCAAGCTCATTACTTTGTTAGAAAACAAATTGCAACGCAAAATTGCAAAGGTGTATGTGTCTGTGGCAGGACAATCGCTTCATTCAGTGACGCACACAATTAGTAAACAATTATCTTCTTCGGGTATTGTTACCGAAAGTGTGATTGAACAAATGAGTAACGATGCTGAAAAGTATATGCCTGAGATGAGCAAGCGATATGAAATTTCAGATGTTGAGTATATTATTAACAACAAGCCAGAACCAAAACCTGTTGGGGTATCTACAACGTATATAGAAGCCAATTATCAGATGATTGTTGGTAGACCAAACATCATAACCAACATTAAGAAAAGTATAAATGATAGAGCGAAGGTAGAAATTGCAGGTTATGTGGTAGGACCTTTGGCCTCTGCTTCTATATCTTTGAGCGATAATGAAAAAGAATTGGGCTGTGCTTTCATTGACTTTGGTGCTGGCACTACATCTTTATCTATTTTTAAAGGAGGGAAGTTGCGCTATATGGTTGTAATCCCTTTTGGAGGAGCTACCATTACCGACGATATTTGTGACCTCAACTTTATTGAAAGTGACGCTGAGGCATATAAAACAAAGTTTGGTAAAACGCACGAAGTACCCGAGAGTGGGCTATTTAGTTCGTTTGCTTCTAAGCCAGATATCGATTTATCGATGCTCAATCAGGTAATTCAGATGCGCATGCAGGAGATTGTTGATAACATTGAACATCAAATCAAATTATCAGGTCTTCAAGGTCAACTTGGTGCAGGTTTAGTGATTACAGGTGGTGCATCTCAGTTGAAAAACTTGCCTCTTTTTTTGAAAGACAATCTTAACATGTCTGTTAGAATTGCTTCAGCCAAGAAAACTTCCATTAATAACTATCCAGAACTTGCAAACGATCCATCGTACACCCAAGCTTTGGGATTATTACTATATGGATGGGATGATTGTGAAAAGCAACCAGATAAAGAAGAGGAATTGAATAATGAAATTAAAAAACCACAACCACAACCTGTCGCGAAACCTAAACAACCTGGAAAGAAGAAAACTGAATTCTTTACAAAGGTGGGAAATATGTTTGGTGAAATATTTAACGATGGAGAAGATGAGGGTTGATTTATACACTCAGGCGGTATAGTTTAATTAAAAGAGAATGACAATGGACGAGGATATTTTAAGTTTTGAGTTGAAAAACCATTCACAAGCAATTATAAAAGTAATTGGTGTAGGTGGAGGAGGAAGTAATGCCGTTAACCACATGTTTCATGAAGGAATACATGATGTTTCTTTTGCATTATGCAATACAGATAATCAAGCATTGTCTAAATCACCTGTTCCTGTGAAAGTGCAATTAGGAGAACAAACGACAGGTGGCTTGGGTGCAGGTAACAAACCAGAAGTAGCACGTAAAGCCGC
>JAQVZQ010000199.1 GCA_028708095.1 Dysgonamonadaceae bacterium | reverse complement strand
CCACTTCCAATTTCTCCAACATCAACTGAACAGCCTGTTCCTGTAAAATAGTTGGGTCGCCTTTTCCACCAGCATCAGAATAAAACGAAAGTGCCTTTTTCAAATCAGAAGCAATGCCTAAATAATCTACAATTAAACCACCCGGTTTGTCTTTGTAAACACGGTTTACCCTTGCAATGGCTTGCATCAGGTTATGCCCTTTCATAGGTTTGTCTATGTAAAGGGTGTGCATACTTGGTGCATCAAAACCCGTAAGCCACATATCCCGAACGATAACAAGTTTTAATTCATCATCGGGGTTCTTCATTCGTTCGGCTAATGTACGGCGTTGTTCTTTGGTTGTATGATGTTTTGAAATTTTTGGACCATCGGAAGATGAAGAAGTCATTACTACTTTTATAATACCTTTGTTCAGTTCATCGGAATGCCATTCAGGTTTTAGTTTTATGATGGCTTCGTACAAATCGGCTGCAATTCGGCGACTCATGGTAACAATCATCCCTTTGCCTTCAAAAACGGCTTGCCGTTGCCCGAAATGTTCAATAATATCTTTTGCAATCTGATTAATTCGGTTTTCACTACCTACCAATGCCTCTAATTGTGTCCACTTGGCTTTTGCTTTTTGGGTATCGGTTAAATCTTCTTGGTCGAGTTCATCGTCCAAGTCATCAACTAACTTTTTGCCTTCTTCGCTCAAATTTACTTTTGCCAAACGACTTTCATAATAAATGCGGACAGTTGCCCCATCTTCAACGGCTTGGGCAATGTCGTAAATATCCACATAATTGCCGAAAACGGCAGGAGTATTTACATCAGTGTTTTCAATGGGTGTGCCTGTAAAGCCAAGATATGTTGCATTTGGCAAGGCATCACGCATATATTTTGCAAAACCATAAACTATTTTTTTCCCAATAACATCGCCTTTTTCATTTTTATCGTCAATGGTTTTGGCTTTAAAACCGTATTGGGTGCGGTGTGCTTCATCGGCAATAACCACAATGTTTTCACGATTAGAAAGCAATTCATAAACATTGCCATTATCAGGTTGGAATTTTTGAATGGTTGTAAAAACCACACCTCCCGAACCAACTTTTAAAAGTTCTTTAAGTTGGTTTCTATCTTCGGCTTGTACTGGCTCTTGCCGTAATAACTGTTTTGATGCTGCAAATGTATCAAAAAGCTGGTCGTCCAAATCGTTACGGTCGGTAATTACCACAATGGTTGGGTTATCCATAGCTAACACGATTTTACCCGTATAAAAAACCATTGAAAGCGATTTTCCGCTACCTTGTGTGTGCCAAACCACTCCACCTTTGCGGTCGCCAATAGGTTGTTTTTTTACTCCCGGCACGCCGTAACTTTCTGGTGATTCCATTACCATGCTCAACGGCGTTTCTTTTTCAATAGAAAAGCCCGATGCCCGCAATGTAGATTCAATAGCACGGTTTACAGCATAGTATTGATGATAAGCCGCAAGTTTTTTAACGGTGGTTATTGTGATAATTCCCGTTTCGGTATCTTCTCTTTTAGATTTTTCAAATACAATAAAATGACGGATTAAATCAATCAGTGTTTCTTTATTGAGCATACCCAAAATCAGGGTTTCTAACTGGTTAACCAAGTGCGATGCTTCGGCTTTTCCATCGGCAGATTTCCATGCCATAAAACGGCTGAACCCAGCAGAAATAGAACCTGCTTTGGCTTCTAATCCATCGGAAATTACTACAAAACTATTGTATGTGAAAAGTGTTGGGATTATTGATTTGTAAGTTTCAATTTGTTTGAATGCTGAATTGATGGTTGCATTCTCATCGGCTGCATTTTTTAATTCTATTACCACCAACGGAATTCCATTGACAAACAAAATGACATCGGGGCGTTTATTATTGTTATTCTCAACCACTGTAAACTGGTTGGCAACGACAAAATCATTGTTGTATGGATTTTTGAAATCAATCAGCCAAACACGGTCGCCACGGTCATCGCCATCAACACGTTTTGAAACAGGGATACCCTCGGTTAATAGCCTGTGAAAAGCTTCATTATTTGCCAATAGTTCGGGCGAGGCAATGCGTTGAATTTCCTTTATAGCTTCGGCTTGTGCATCGGCAGGCATGGATTTGTTTATGCGTTTTACGGCATTTTGTAAACGCTCAACTAACAAAACCTGCTCGTAGCTTTCCCTTTCAGGTGTTTCTCCATCAGGGGCAATATTCGGAGCATAAATATATTCGTAACCGAGTTTGTCCAACAACTCAATTGCAAATGCTTCAATACTATGTTCTGTAATGCGGGTCATATTTTATTCACCTGTATAAGAGAATAGCACACCAATTATTGCTGTTTTTGATTCTCTTATTCTTTTTGAAACTTCTTCGTCATACTTGGGCTTAAAAGCTAAGTTTATGCCTTCATCAAAAATTGTATTTGTTAAAGAATCAATTAACTCATCAATTTTTGATAATAACATTTTGTATAAGTTATCATCAATTGCCAAAAACATATCTATAAAATTCTGCCTTAATTCAACTGCTTTTTCTTTTATATTTTCATTAATCCTACTTTTGTCTTCATTGGATAAATTATTTGCTAATAAAGCATTGGTTTCTTTATGAATTTCTTGATAAAAAGAATAAAACTTTGACATATTATAGTCTAGTACAAGTGTTTTTAGTAGATGCTGCCTCCTTGTTTTTTCTTTATCAGAATCATCTTTCTTGTTGTTATGTCGAAATATAAAAATGATTAACACAACATTTGCAATTGCAATAATAATACTTGCGACAGAACAAATATTATCTAGTAAAGACTTTTCGGGCAATACCCCTTTACAACCTAAAGTGCAACATATTGCATCGATTGTATCTTTAATTATTAATGTATCTTGCATAAATATTGATTTTTAATCTAATGCGGTTAAACTTCTAAGGATTCTATCGATTGCTTCATTTAAAGGCTTTTCATAATCGTAATCACCCAAAGATGTGAATTTGAATTTTTTTAGAAACTCATCTTTCCCTAGTTTTTTAACTACGTTTACAAATAGTTCTTCAAAAAATGATGGATTTATTGAATAAATATTATCAGGAATAATAATTTCAACTATGTCATTATTTTGTTCAATGGAATCGAGTTTTGATTTTTCACGAACAAATTTACCTCTGTCTCGACCAGTAAAAACCTTTGATATTTTATTTCCTTGAACTACCCTAAAAGTTTCAAGATTAATTACATTATTTGCAGTTTCCATACTCTTAATTTTTTAATTGTTCAACATCATCATCATTTAATAGTAACTTGGCACTAATTAATGTCCCAGGAAAATATTCCTTTGTTTGATACACAAATTTACTATTAGGTTTATCTTCGATGTTACCTGAATCATTAAATGTCATTACTTTATATGATTCATTGTTTGAATTTATTTTATTTACAATGCTGTACTCACCATTAAAATGAATTCTTGTTCTACCAGATTGGATTGTTAGATATGAGATATCGTCAATAGTTTGCGACCCTTTAATGTTAAAAAAGCTGTCAATAAAACGAATTGAACCATTTCCACGTTTATATTCAGTTGGCGAGATTGATGAAACTTCTTCTTGCAAAGCATATAAAGTCCACAAATTTTCTTCTTCAAATTCACGCTGAAAGAACAAATTTCTTTTGGTGTATGATTGTGAAAGATTTTTCATTTTTGTAACAATTTCTTGATTGGGGCAGTCTTCAGATTTAAACTTCTCATATATTGTCTTTCCAAAATTCAAAATTACTAATCTAAAAATACCAAAATGATTATTATCGATATTCACTTCTTTAAAATAGCCTATTGAAAAACGATATTTAGTTGTTGAATGTTCTTCTGCATTTATTAAAATTTCACCAATTACAGTACATAAGTCATCTCGCTTAACAGAAGTTAACTTCTTATTCATTCTAGCTAAACATTCAATTACATAATCTGCCATTTCTGTTGTATCAAGCTCTTTTTGCTCTATTCGTTTTTCATAATTTTGTTCTTTTTCGTTATCATGAATGCAGAGTTTGTAGGGTATTATATCGGGAAACCTATGTTCTTTAACTTTTAAAGTTACTGGCGAACCAACAGAAAACATCATTTTTTTAACTTCCTCATTATCAATATTAATACCGCCTATACTGATAGGGAAATAATTCCTATGATTCCTATCAATCTTTTGACATTTAGCTGTGAATTGCATGAAATCTTTTAGGATAATATCTAATAACACTTGAGAACCCAATTCAATTTTCTCACATTTTTTATAGTCCAACAAAAAGGAAGTATTGTTTTCTAGCAATAATGCGGAAATTGTTTTTTGAATCGTAATATAGCTTTCTTCTGGTTCTTCAATAATTGAGAAATTTTTTGGCAACTCAACAATTCCATTCGATTTGAAATTTTGCTTACGAATATCCTCAATATTAAAAGGACTTTCGCTTGTTTTAAGAAGGTAATTTAAGTTAGTTGGTAAATATTTTTTGATAAATAAATTTCGCTTATTATTTGACGATTCTTTATTTTGTATGCTGTTTATGTTTAAACTTGTACTTTGGCGTCTAAATTTTCGAGGTACAGGCAATCCGGTTCTTGGTTCATGCACCTGAACTTTTCTTTTATGTAGCTTCTTTTCTCGTCGCTTTCTTTTTTCCCAAAGCTTTTGTTTTATTCTTTGGTATATTATATTTCTATTTTTCCTTTTCTTGGTCATAAATTAGCATTCAATAGTAACAACCCCACTCATCAGCTTCGGCAACAAAGTATTTCGCAAAGCAGAAAGGGTGCGGATTTGGGTTTGATTTGTTAATATCTTGGAAAAATAAGGTTCCATTGACTCATTAAATCGAATGATGTATTCTTCTTCTGGCAGTGTAATCGTCAAACCTTTAAAGGTATTTGTTGTGATTGTATCAAAAACGCTTCCATAGGCAGCAGATTGTAATTCATCAACTGAATGAGCAACAAGTAGGTAGGTAAAGAAAAAGCAATTTTTAAATTTTGGCAAAATGCCATAATTTGATTGACTAAAAGTCATTGGTTCCGACAACATACAATATTTCCCGACTGTTCCTCTAGCAGAAATAACAGTTGAAAATTTAGGTAAAAGTTTGGCTGAACTATTCTTCAATCCCAATTCTGTAATTGACTTTTCTGAACTAACTACAAAGTTTTTGTGATTACCAGCAATATCACCACCAGAAAGCCATTTTATATTTCCATCCCAGTATTCATTGACAGTTGTTTTTGGTGTTCCTCCTCCAACTAATTCAATTGCATCATATAAGGAGATTTCCTCCCAATCCTCCTTCGCTTCCTCTACAAACCACTGTCTAAAAAGCGTTTCAGCCATTTTTTCGAGGGTGATATTTTGGCGATGGAGCAAGTCTATTTTATCATCTAGGCTGGAAAGGATGGTGGCGATGGATTTTTGTGTTTTTATATCGGGAAGTAATATTTCAATTGTTTTAAGGCCACTTATTGTTAGAGCTGCTTGTGTTGAACCTATTGAAACTTCATCCAATTTTTGCTTTCCAACGTTAGAAGATATCCAAGTAAATAGAAAATCAGGTATTACTTTACTTTTATCTAAATTCCTAAACCATGTAAGGTTACCATCTTTAAAATAAAATTTATCTTTAGGTTTTACTTTGTAGGGTACTCCTAAACTACCAACAGAAGTTAAAAGAATATCATCTTCCATTGGCACTCCGAACTTCACTTCAATTTCATTAAATCTTTTTTCGGTTATAAAAAGTTCTGTTTGAATATCACGTCTGTTAAACAAGTCAATAATTTCTTTTGACCGATAAAATGGCACACCATTTTCAACATATTCAGAATAAAAAATTCTTTTACTTGAAGTAATTTCAGCAATATCCCCCAACTTATACTCTTTCCACTCACTCATTTGTTATAATCTTTGAAAGGTTAGCGGAAATGATTTCATTTAACCGTGCTTCCTCCTTTAACTGTTCTTCCAATTCAGCTTTCAGGGCAGTAAAACGCTCGTTAAAATTAAAGTCGTCCTCGTCGTCGGGCAATCCAACGTAACGCCCGGGAGTAAGCACATAATCCAGTTCTGCAACTTTGCTAATTGGAGCAGAAGCACAAAAACCAGCAATATCTTCGTATTTACCATCAGGGTTTCTCCAATTGTGGTAAGTTTCAGCAATTTTCTGTACATCGTCTTGCGAAAGTTCTTTGGTTCGGCGGTTTATCAAATAGCCTAAGTTTCGAGCATCAATAAACAAAATATCCTTGCTGCGGTCTCTGTATTTACCGTTTGTACGGTTGCGGTTCATAAACCAAAGCGAAGCTGGAATTTGAGTATTCAAGAAAAGCTTTGCAGGCAGGTTTACAATGCAATCAATCAAATTGTTTTCAACCAATGCCTTTCTTATATCACCTTCTCCCGAAGTTTTGGTTGTGAGCGAACCTTTAGCCAATACAAAACCAGCTTGCCCGTTGGGTGCTAAATGATAAAGGAAGTGTTGAATCCAGGCATAGTTAGCGTTGCCAGTTGGCGGTACACCATACTGCCAGCGTCCGTCTTTGCGAGGCAAATCGCCTCCTCAGTCGCTCACGTTCAACGGCTGATTGGCAATACTATAATCGGC
>JAQVZQ010000198.1 GCA_028708095.1 Dysgonamonadaceae bacterium | reverse complement strand
CCATTGATATATTAACATACAGTTTCTATAAATATACAATATGCCCTAAGTTTTTATGCTGCAAGGTAACGTACTTTTGCCAAAAGATCATAATGGGATTAAAAATTCACCCATAAAAAATTTTGTTTACATAATTAACCAAATACTATATAGTATAGATCAGACTCTAACAAGCTATGCAAATTAATAGCGATTTAGATTATAGGGGCTGAAGTATTAATATCTGCAATGCTTGCGATTGCTTCTAGACATCATCTATATTATTAGTTGTTATATTGCCCCGTTTTTCCATTAATTTATTACATCAGAAATACATTATAGTAATAATATGGAAGGGGGCATGGAGTTGCATAAGAAGATGACCGGTTGTATAGAAAATGATGATAGAACTTATATAATGGATCTTTATATCAACTATTATGGGCTTGTGTTCAGTAAAATTAAAAACATAACCAACAGTACAAATGATGTAGAGGATCTTGTGAATGATACTTTTGTCAAACTAATCGGTAAGATTTCGTTACTACGTACATTAAGTGACTATAAAGTTACCACTTATATTGTCTATACAGCTAAAAGTACAGCATTAAATTTTGTCAAGCGTAAAGGAATTCAAAATAAACTTATTTTCTACGGAGAAAAAGAGGATATTTCTGAAGGCGTTTATAGCAAAGGGGATGTCAATTTGGACAATTTGATAATACAGAAAGAAGAATTGGAGACTCTTTCTAATGCAATACTCAGGTTGCTGGAAAAAGATAAGGATCTACTATATTACAAGTACATACTAGAGATGAATGATGTTGAAATAGCTAAAATTCTATCTATAGCACCTGACAGTGTAAGGCAATATTTAACACGGGCTCGCAGAAAAGCCAGGAAATTAATGGAGAAGGAAGGACATGGAAGTGCAGAAAAAAGGATTGGACCTTAATAGACAGAAGCTGCTTGAAGAATATGAAGATAGTCTATTCCGGCTTGCTGTATTTGATGCTGCCGAAAAGATGGAAAACTATTTGATAAGCAAAATGAAAGGCTAAGAGTAAATCCAGAATTAATTACGACCGAAGCTTCTGTTAGAAAATTCACCAAGAAGTTTAACTCTTATCACAGAAAAAATTGGTTAAGGGAAAAACAATTTTTGAAAACAGTAAACAAGATAGTAGTTTTGCTACTTGTTGTTATAATAACATTTTCAACCGCAATGGTTACTGCTGTTGCTTTTCGTACTGAAGTTCTGAATTTCTTGATTCAAGTGGAAGAGAAATATACATCTTTTCGACTGAAAGGCAATAATATAACGTCCAGTGAAGGTAATTTGGAAATAGGATGGGAAAACTCTTACGCTCCCACTTATATACCTGAGGGCTTTCAAGTGATTCAAAACTATGTTTCTGAATCACAAAAAAGGTTAGTTTTCAGTAACGAACAAGTACAGGATTCAATTATAATATATACGGAATCCAGTCCATCCACTGTTTTAAATGTAGATACCGAGAATGCTTCACTAGTTGAGACAGTTAATATTAATAATACCTCAGGAACAGCTGTAAAGAAAGATGAGCATACAAGTATCATTTGGGAAATGGATAAACTTATATTCATGGTAGTGGGATCAGTTGGTAAGGATGAACTTATAAAAATTGCTGAGAGTGTACAGTATTTAAAATAAATGTGTTGCGTTTTGCTTATTTAATTGTTTTTATATAATGAAAGGCTGAATACATTAACTGAAGAATAGAAAGGATGATGCCCAATGCATAAATGAGATTTTAATTCTGCATATATTATTAACCTTGTACTTTAGTAGATAGCTTTCGTGATAAATAGCAGGACCGATAACCGTTTGCCAGTCTACACCCTTTTGTTTTGTGTTGCGATCGACTTCCCAGGCAGATAACTCTTCTCGTAGAGTGGCTATCGTAGCAATACTACGATCAAGACATTGTCTGGTCATAGCACTTAACTCTATCTCGGCAATATTAAGCCAACTGCCATGTTTGGGGGTATAGTGTATCTCCAACCGCCTTGCCAGACGCCTTGCAACCTCTGGATGGAAAGCCTCATATAAGGATGATACAGTATGAGTGTTTAGATTATCCATTACCAAACGAACTTTGGGAACATTGTGATAATGGACTTCCAACATCTCACGAATCTGATTGACCCAATCAATCTTCGTTCTTCTATCACTGACCAATACATGACGCCAACCGACCAACGGTTCAGTGAATAGAAATATACTTCAGGTGCCGTTCCGGATAAGAGCATCAATATCAAGGTGTTCTTCCAACATAGAAAGAAATTTAGGTTTGTCGTTTTCAAAGGATTCGAGGCAGTCTGTGTATATGTTTTTTCTTTATAGAAGATATTATCTCTGATAAAATTTACGGTAAGTCATTACCTAAGAAGATTAATAAAATATTAAAAGAGGTGTAATTGTGAAAAAGTCAATAAAGTTTTCAATAATAGTAATTGCATTGATAATTTGTTCCATAGCTCCTTTCCCATCATTTCAGGCGAGCGCGATAGATAACATGCCTGATACATATATTTCGTATGATGATTTTTACAAACAAATTAACAATAATATTGATAACATTGAAATTAATGTTATTGGTGATTATGATTTTGAAACTTCATTTACTCTTTGGGATGAAGAAGGTCGCATTTGTAATAATTTTGATTTATCTGAGAAAATACAAGCTGAAGTTAATTACTCATTTAAAATTACCGAAAAGTCCGATAAAGGCAAATTAAAAGCGATTGTAGTTAGTAACGATGAGGCAAAAAAGCACGGCAACTTTGAAAGCAAAGAAAAAATTGAAGAGGCACTAGAACAAGGATATTTAGCAATTTTTATGATTGATGATTTATTAACAGGGGATGTTATTTTTAGCAGATATACCGGGGCTAAATTATCAACAAAAAGCGTTGATGACAATGATTCTAACATTCCATATGCTTGCTATGTTGCAAAAAATAACATTGGGGAATATTTTACGGGTACTTTTTATGTGAATACGGATGCTCGCGGAGATTCAAAAGACAAAACTTGGGACGATGAATCTCTTAAGAAGATGAAAGATGAAACCATATTATATCATGCGTGGTGTCTAAGGGATCTAAATTATTATACAAGAAATTCTGATGCGTTCAAAGAACAAATGGAGCAAAAATCTATTGATTTCGGAGCTATTAAAGCATCTGCAAGCACTGGTTCCGACATCTTCAGTATTGGAAGTGAATGGAAAAGCATTTGCGGCGGTTGGCATCAAAATATTATCGGCAGCGGCAGCAATAAGCCATCATTTTGGGAATGGATTAATTTTTTATATTTAAAGAATGGGGAAAGCGGAAATCATTATTATGCTTGGGCAATTGATTATTCAGCTGCCCCTAATGGTGGTGTTGGCACGGGTACAGCTTTTGTTGATTATCGATCCGATGCCGCTAAATATATGTCAAAAGGGAAATTAAGAAGTCACTATCCTACATCCACGCCCTCGAATGGATCATATAATTATAGTTTTGGTGCTGCCATTTCCAGCTCGGGAACAGCCGAAGCAAATATAGGATTTAGTCGTACAGTAAGTACAAGTGATTTAAAAATAGTAGATACCACAAATATTAATTATGGTAAAATTAGATTTTTTTATAAAATTGGTCCCTTTAATCAACTTACTAAATATGCAAAAAACACATCAAACAACTCCGCTATTTTTATTTATAAAGATGAAGATAAAACCGGGCATTATACTTTTCATCACTATAGAGAAGGAGCTTTTCATAAGTTTCTTTTAGGCATAAGTTATTCCGGGAATTGGTATACGACATATTATAAATAAAAGTAAGAATTTTATTTTATCATTATATTGACCAATCCATCATCCCCGACAGTACGGGGGATGACGGATTGGTAAAAACATAGATTTGATGATTTTCATAATCGTTCTTACTTTATTAAAACATACAACACCAACTATTCCCTCTTTTGAATTGTTATTATTTATAAATGGCTTAAATTCAAAGTTCGGGACATCGTCTTATGAGTAATGATAGACAGTATGCTCATATCTTTCTTTATATGAGTCCGATGGTTTGGAAGGCTTACGTCCAGTTGCTCATTACCCTGGTAAAATAAACAATGAACTAGTATAATTCATACAAGATGAACAACGCAAAAACCTCAAATGAAAGGATGAGATTTAGACATGTCTACTAGACAATCGAATATCGAGGCTAAGAAAAAACCAAAACTCATTAATACCGCTAATTTCCGTTTTGCTGTCATCATTATAGGTATAATTATTTTACTCACAGTTTCAGTTGCGGCACTCACAACGGATATATTTAAGTCCAGTATCTTTGACTATGGCATTAAAAAAGCTGCGAGTGACAGAAAAGCAAATATTGATATAATAACTGCTGAGAGCAACGGAGTAAAAGTTGAGATAACCGGGTCTGTAAGTGATAAAAACAGAACTGTTTTTGAAATAAAGATATATGGATTGAATAAAACAAGGAATGAACCGATTGCACTAAAAAACATAAAGCTTTCGGATTACGAAGGTAATAATTATCAATTCAATCGGTGCGGAGGAGATTTCCAACCTACAAAAAAGATTATTGTTAATTCTTTAGAATTTTATGGCGGTACAGACAAAGACACTAATCTATTTTTATCTTTTGATGGCGTTGACAATATTGAGGGAAATTGGAGTTTTAAAATCCCTATCGTAGGGTTTAAAGAAAAAGTTTATACAACAAATATAAAATACGAAGTCGGTGACGAAATATGGATTATCAATAAAATCAGTATTAATTCATCCGTAACTGTTGTTGAAGGAATTATCGAAAAAACAAAAGATTGGAACTTTACTATGGAATTAGTGGTTGATGGAAAAACTCATAAAGGCTTTCATTGTGTTGTTCCAGATAGAAAATTTCCAACCTCGTTTAAATATGATTTGGAGTCGGTAAATCTCGATAAAAATGCCAAGTTATATATCGTCAATTTAGACAGTAAAAATTACAAGGATAGATATAGGACAATTATTGAGATTCCTTTTAATAAACTTCAAGATGTTTCGCCTTATAATAACCCATAACATGCAAATTCCAAAATCATGCATTCAAACTATTTGTTTAAAGCATGGGAGGATTCTTCCTGAAACACAGGAATCTCCGGTTGGTTTGCCACACATGAACGGCATCCTAAAAAAACCGGTATGTGGAAAAGATCCTTCCATGCGTAAAGTGTGGATGTGGAAATATTGTAC
Organism: Dysgonamonadaceae bacterium; assembly: GCA_028708095.1. GTDB lineage: Bacteria > Bacteroidota > Bacteroidia > Bacteroidales > Dysgonomonadaceae > UBA2632. The sequence goes on along the minus strand of JAQVZQ010000198.1, from coordinate 1,412 downwards.
TTAGTGCAGATATTTGCCACGGTTAGAGTATGGGTGTAGTAATCCTTCATCACTGCAATGATAAACAGAAAGCTGTAGGACTGATAATGAATGATCGATTCCGGTAGTATTGCATGTGTATGTCCACAGGATGAGCATTTATATCTTGTTATCTACAAACGGTATGTAACAGTGGCTCCACCTTCAAAAGAGATTAACCAGCGATCATATTCAGCATGATACTTCCAATCAGGAGCCTTTGTATTGCACCAAGGGCAGCTATGCTTTTTAGGATCGAATTCAGCCATAAATTTATTAAAAAATAAAAAGACTCTCAGCAGAAACAATTTGGCATTTAGTTTGCAGAACAGTTGAAAAACTTTTTTGTCGCTCTTTTCTTCCAGCTTGTAGTTTGATATAATGACCATATGGTTTGTGGCGTCCTTGATGTTACTGCTCTTAACAGTACCATACCAACAAGGGCGCTTTTCCTTTCCTCTAATATGTATATAGTTAATTGCTAAACCCTAGAAACCGCTAATATACAGCGTTTTCAAGATAAACTTTTTATATAACTCCTCACTTAATTGTGGTAAAATGTAGTTGAACAGTTACATAATGTTACAAAAAAGTAAGGAGTTACAATCTAATGATAAAATCGAAACAGCAATCACTCAATGATGTTTACACAGACTGCCTCGAATCCTTTGAAAACGACAAACCCAAATTTCTTTCTATGTTGGAAGAACACCTTGATATTGATGCCCTTATCCCATTGAGCTTTAGAATGCATTTCAGAAAGCGCACTGGAAGACCTCGCGAATACCTTCTTAGCGGATTTATTCTTGCTCTCATTATCCAGCGAATTTTCAGCATCCAAACCGACACGCTTCTGATTCTATTCCTCACTTATTCAAAGGAATTACGCGAATTCTGTGGTTTCCATAAGGTTCCTGACGCATCAAAGTTCACTCGATTTAAGCAGGATTTTAAAGATGACCTCAAAGCTATGTTTGACAACCTTGTCGACCTTACCGAACCGATCTGTCAAGATATAGACAGCAATCTTGCATCCATGACCATCTTCGACACCTCTGGCATTGAAGCCTATGTTCAGGAAAACAATCCAAAGTTCATCAACGCTTTAATTAAAAGGTTGAAGACATGGAAAGCCGTAAAAGGGCTTGATGATTCTTATGACCCATATAAAGCAGCCTATGGCTTGATGCCAAGCCACGCTGAAGCTGACCCTGCTATCAAGCAAATGTACATTAATGGTCACTTCTGCTATTCCTATAAATTCGGAATGATTACAAACGGACTCGGTATTGTTCGAGATATTAGTTTTTACGATGAAAACTACTACCTTGAGCATCCCGAAATTCAAGTTTCCAAGAAAGATGATTCTCCGGATGAAGATAAATCTTTAGCGG
>JAQVZQ010000197.1 GCA_028708095.1 Dysgonamonadaceae bacterium | reverse complement strand
TGCTTTTCCTGATGCATTAGTTAGCAATTATGAGACACTTATTAATGGATTGTCACTACCTGATGAAAAAGATTGTCATGTTCTTGGTGCAGCTATCAAAGCCGATGCAAGTTTGATTGTTACAAACAACATTATACATTTCCCAGAAGAGGTGTTAAGCAACTATGGTTTGAAAGCCAAAATAGCAGATGATTTCTTGACTGATATTATCGATCTGAACACCGAAACTGCTGTTGTAGCATTTCGGCAAATGGTAATGAACAAGAAAAATCCTGATTTAGACGAATACCAAGTATTGGATTCTTTAAGAAAGAATGGTCTTGATGATACAGCCAATTATTTACATTCGTTGATTTAGAGTGTTGGAGTTGTTAGGCATTGGAAATTGAATTGTTAGGGTTTTATTTACGTTGCATACGATTGGCAGAAAAAAGACGGAGCAGGATCCCTATCTGTCTTAGTCTCTTTGCGTTACAAACGTTCACCCTGTGGAATAAAATCGTTGATTTTAATGCAAAGCATTATTCCATAGGGTAAACCATGAACCCCTCGTTGCAAATGAGGGGGAGTGGTGCAATATTCTAACATATCTGCTACTGTTTAGCCCTATACACTGCAAAAGCCCCCTTTCCCGCAATGCTGACGGGACAGGTAGGAGGTTGGGGGTAGTTTCTAGAATGTTGGAGATCAGAGGTCACAGGTCAGGAGACCTGCGCCAGCGTGATAAATGCATTTGCGTCCTGAAAGGACAACCTATTCTAGCCCAATGGCAACGCCTTGGGTTATGAAGTACCCAACACACTGTGCGCCCTACAGGGGCAACATAGATTTGCATGGTATATGTCGCCCCTGTAGGGCTCTGGCAGTGTGTTTGCCCTATACCCAGGGCGATGCCCTGGGCTGAATTATGTCAGCCCTTCAGGCTTGAAATGCAAATAGCAAAAATATCGCAGGGTCTCCTTGATTTAAGCAGCTGTAGAGACAATTCATGAATTGTCTCTTGGTCATGCTACTGTTTAGCCCTATACACTGCAAAAGCCCCCTTTCCCGCAATGCTGACGGGACAGGTAGGGGGTTGGGGGTGGTTGCTAGGTTTTAGTTTGATATTTAACATGAACATATTATTCGAAAAAAGTGCTATCTTTACAAAAAATATTATTTAAGGAGAAGTTTGAAAACTATAGGGCATCATACTTGTTTACTAAATGGAGACATTGCGAATATTTTAAGGAATGCTCCTTTTTTGGCTGAAAACAAACCTGATGAGGGTAAAGTGCAGTTTTTGGGTACAGGATATTATTTTTGGGATAATAATCTGGAGATGGCAAAAGTATGGGGAAGGAGTCACTATGGAGGTAGATATGTAATTATTGGAGTCGATTTTGATTTGACAAGCGATACTTGCTACGATTTGGTAGGTAACAGAACGCATCAAATAGATTTAACAAAGAGGTTGGGGAAACTATCTGAAAGATCAGGTAATGATAAACCAAAGAAATGGACCCTTGGTCAGTTTTTTTCTTTTATGCAAAAACTTGCAAAGCGTGATTGCAATGTATTTCCATATAAAATGGTACGTGCAATTGATTTACTGAAACATAAGGAGTTCAAAAAAGAGCAGATGCTCATTAATTTTGTTGAAGAAAAAAAGAACTATACACTCCTTAATCCCAAGATTGTTATTTGTGTGTTCGACAAAAACACATTAAATTTGCAAACCAAAAAAATAATATTTACTACTTAGTTTATAATTATTATGGATAATATACAGAAAAAATCTCTTGAGGCTTTTGATGAAATGCTGAAGAGTATAGATAAAAAAGAACTGAATAATCTGATTGAGCAAATAAGTAATATAGAGAGTGGGAGCGATCCTACCATTGAAGAGTATTTTAATTTGATGGAGGAGCAGTTTGCTCACTTTTATTTTTGTGAAGATATTGTTGATGACAGCTCAAAGAGTAGCTTGAGTCATTATCAGTACTATAAGAATATTTTAAACACATCTTACAACAAAGTGATTGAGAAAGAGTTTATTATTAGAAGCTTCAATGTTTTGCTTAATCAACAAGATGCAAATGGTCTTTTTGATGCGAGCCTAGAATCTAATAAAAGCATGAGAAAAACATCACTTGCAGCCTAACACAATCAATTTATATGAAACCTAAAGTTCAGAATAAAATAAGGCTAGATAGATTTTTTGTAGAACAACTTAAATATGAGTGTAGCAACTACAACAAATTTAATGAATCAGATCAAGTGGATATTGAATTGAGTGTTGGTACGTCTTTTTCGGATGATGATTTGAAGTCTTATTTAGTAAAGATGACTGTTAGGATTACAGCAAAAACCGATGATTTTATATTAGAATGTGATGCTGTGGGACGATTTGTTACTACAGAAGAAGTTGATGATGATTTTAAAAATTCTCATTTTGTTACTATTAATTCTCCAGCTATCCTTTATCCCTTTGTAAGAGGCTACATCAATACAATTACAACTAATTCTGGGATAACGCCAATTATACTTCCATCTGTAAATTTTTCCTCACAGGAGAAGGACTGATGTCCACACTTCAGCGCAGTTTACCTATTACTCTTATTAGTTTCACTTAGGTGTAAAAATAACCTCATGTCCTTTTTTGGCTATTAGAGACACAACTTAGATGTAGTTTCTTGATTTTAAGGGTAATAGTTAATGCATGCAATCTTACAATTGCGCAACTTTAGTTACATCGATTTATTGCGTCTCGATGAAAATGCTGTAACGGAAAAATAACTGTTTGTAGAATAATTGAACAAATATTTCATACCTTCCGCATTGCGGATATACGCAGGTAGGGGGTTGGGGGTAGCCTTCCGCATTGCGGATAAACGCATTTGAGGGCTGAAAGCCCGGCATAATTCAGCCCAACGGCAACGCCTTGGGTTAACGAATATCCACCCACGCCCCCCTTTTCTCCCAAAAACCGATAGGTTTTTGGGAGAAAAGGAGAAAATGCAGAGTTGGCAGCTGTTATCGGGTGTACATAATATTTATATTCCGTCCCTGTAGGGCTCTGCTAGCCTGCTTGCCCTAAACCCAGGGCGATGCCCTAGCCTGTCCCGTCAGTATTGCGGGAGGCTGAATTATGTCAGCCTTTCAGGCTTGAAATGCAAATAGCAAAAAAGATCGCAGAGTTTCCTTTATGTGAACAACTGTAGAGACGTCGATTTATCGCGTCTCGATGGAACAGGGAATCAATTAATCCAGAGCAATTGACGGAGCAGGAGCTCCCTCTGTCCTAGGATGCAAGTATCTGATATTGTTTTCTGTCAACTATCAGCTGTTTACCCTGTGAAATAGCATTTAAATTTAACAGGGTCAACTATTTTCCCTGTCCCTTGTTTACTGTTTACTGCTCACTGAATTATTATACCATACAAAATATGAAATATCTTAAAGGTTTGTTAGCTAAGATGGTTCTTCCACGAGCCATAGTATTGATTATAGATATACTGATATTAACAACATCTGTTTTCACTATATTTTTATTGTGGAATGGGTATGCTGTTGTTAATATTCCCATTGAAGAGGTACTAGTGATATTGTTGATGCTTGTCTTTTTCAACATGGCTTCTTTTATCATCTTTAAAACCTTCAGTGGCATCTTGAGGTTTTCGTCATTAAATGATCTGTCAAAAATAGTATCTGCTTTAACCATTGGATATGGAATAACCTTTGTTTTTGCGTGGATATTGTCAATTGCAGACGGAAGAGCCCACTTTAGCGGAGGGGTAATCTTTTTGACTTACATATTGAATGTGGTAATAATGGTTATGTCGAGAATTATTGTAAAAGAGGTGTTCGAAATACTAACAGTGCAAACCAGTAGCTATACAAATGTATTTGTGTATGGAACTAAGCTTCCGGCAATACGCATTGCAAAATCTTTGAATGGCAGCAATGAATTCAACTTTAAACTTAAGGGGTTTATATCGGATGAAGAACATATGATAGGTAAGAACATCTTGGGTGTGGAGGTGTATGACACTAGTGATAATTTGTTTAGGGCATTGGAGCAGAAGAACATAAAAAAGATTATTGTATCGCCCCATAAATTGCGAGAGATGAAGGACTCTCATCTGTTAGATAAGTTTTTAGATAGCTCTATATCATTGACAACAACATTGCCATTGAGTGAGTGGAGTAGTGAAAAGATGACCAAAGAGTTGTTTAAGGAAGTTGAAATTGAAGACTTGTTGCCACGTAAGCAGATAAATATAAATATGCAGGGCATTGCTGCCAATATAGAAGGTAAACGTGTGATGATAACTGGTGCTGCGGGGTCGATTGGTAGTGAGATTGTGCGGCAAGTGGCATCTTTCAATCCTTATAGTTTGATATTGATTGATCAGGCTGAAACGCCACTGCACTCGCTTCGACTGGAGATGAAAAGTAAATGGAAAGAGGTGGTGGCAAAAACGTTTGTGGTGGATGTGGCCAATCGGTCACGTTTAGAAAAAATATTTAAGGAGACCCAACCACACTATATTTTTCATGCGGCAGCATACAAACATGTGCCGATGATGGAGGAAAACGTGTCGGAGGCGATACAAACAAATATACAGGGGACTAAGAATTTAGCTGATTTGGCTGTGCAATATCATGCCAATAAGTTTGTAATGATATCGACAGACAAAGCCGTTAATCCTACTAATGTAATGGGGTGCTCAAAGCGTATCTCCGAGATATATGTTCAGGCGTTGTCTAAGCATATTAAGGATGAAGGCATCAGTTCGGTTCAATTTATTACAACCCGGTTTGGAAATGTATTGGGTTCGAATGGGTCGGTGATACCTTACTTTAGGGAGCAAATTAAAAGTGGGGGGCCTGTAACGGTGACACATCCCGAGATTACGCGCTACTTTATGACCATACCCGAGGCATGCCAGTTGGTGCTCGAAGCAGGATCGATTGGTAAGGGTGGTGAAATATTTATATTTGATATGGGTCAGCCAGTCAAGATATTGGATCTTGCGAAAAGGATGATTCGTTTGTCGGGCAGTCAAGACATTAAGATTGAATATACAGGTTTACGTCATGGCGAGAAACTGTACGAAGAGTTGCTGAACTCTGCTGAGCATACAAAGCCTACGCATAATGATAAGATTATGGTGGCCAATGTGCGCGAATATCAGTACGCGGATGCTAATAGGTGTATAACTGAATTGATAAGGAGCTCTTTTAGTTATGACGATATGGAGATTGTGGCTGCTATGAAGGCAATTGTTCCTGAGTTTAAGAGTATGAATTCACCGTTTGAGAAGATGGATGTGGTGAGCAAAATAGAGTGTGAACCTGTGAGCAGTAAGCAGTGAACAGAGGGTGAATTGGGCATCCGTAGAGACGCCCTACACGGGCGTCTTTGGTTAATCAAATAGAAATGGTTTTAATAAATTCGCAATTGAAAATGTTTCATTAGGTGGACAAACGTAGAGACGACGATTTATCGCGTATCGATTAGAAAAGGCTGAATGTTCAAATTTCATTGTCATTTCGAACGTATGTGAGAAATCTGTTAAACCATTATTGACGAGATACTTCACTGCGTTCTGTATGACAAAGGTTATTAAACATTGATGCCTCCGCATTGCGTGATAAATGCATTTGCGTCCTGAAAGGACAACCTATTCTAGCCCAACGGCTTGACACGTGAAATAAATCAAAGATTTAATGCAAAGCATTATTTCACTTGTTGAAACTTGGGTTAACGAATACCCCCACGACCCCCTTTTCTCCCAAAAACCGATAGGTTTTTGGGAGAAAAGGGGAAACAAGAAATTGTTTTAAAGTATGTATAATTCATATAACGCCCCCTCGTAGCGGGTTGGGGGCGGTTGCAAAGGCGCTGGAGAGAAGAGGTCACAGGTCAGAGACCTGCGTCACCTGCGCCAGCGCGGAAAAATGCACAATGGTAAAATAGTAACGGCGCTACCTATGTGTGCGCCTTTTCAATAATAAATATTCATTTGTAGTGGCGGACCTATGTGTCCGCCTTATTTGCACTGATAACTGTAACGAGTGGCATATAACAAGAGACGGAGCAGGAGCTCCCTCTGTCCCAGAACTTTGCCGTGCGATTGCATTGCGTGGTATCAACCCACGGGAGAAGACTCTCGCGGTAGCTGTGCAATATTCTAACATACCTGCTACTGTTTAGCCCTATGCTCTGCTAAAGCTAAGTCCCCTTCAGGGGATTTAGGGGTAGTTGGATGTTGACAATCAGTCTACTAGTCTCTTTTTCGTTGCAAACGAGGAGGAGTGGAATGCCCGAATACTGTCACTGTTTACCGCTCACTGCTCACTGTTTACCGCTCAATTTACATTGTCCATTATTTAAAGCACATAAAGACTCTTTATTACGTTTAAAATGATTAATTTTGTCAATTTAAGGGTGAAAAGTGAAAAGGTGAGTCCTGAAAATAAGTGTGGACACACAGCTATCACCCCTACAAAACTTCAATTATAACTCTTAAGGGTTTAAAAAGTATTGATGGTAAGCACTGAAAAAACATTTTTTAGTTTTCTGTGGGTATTCATAGAACGATTTGGCTATAGTATTATTGGTCTTGCCTCTACACTATTGTTAGCTAGGCTACTTACACCTTACGAGTTTGGGCTGATTGGAACTGTGACCATTTTTATATCTGTATCTAACATGATTGTTGAGG
>JAQVZQ010000196.1:4971-6745 GCA_028708095.1 Dysgonamonadaceae bacterium | reverse complement strand
GTTCATCACGACTCATTTTAGTCTCATTATTGATAATCTGGGAGTATGAATAAATCAATTTTTTTGGTTTGCTAAAATCCCAACTAAATTTTGTCTCTTCATTTTTATTGCTTCTTGTGTTGTTCTGTCCACAACCTGCGATTATTAAAATTAGAAGTCCATAAAATAATCTTTTCATGTTATGTTATTTATTTGAATTATGTTTCTCTTGCATTACTCACATCGTTTTATTTACCCACCAAAGATACAACATTCATAAATATAAAGTTTATAATATTTGGCATCATTTTTGTATCTATTATTAAAGGCGCAAGTCAGGAGACTTGCGCCAGCGGAGACTTTCGGAGATAAAATTGTGTAGCACATTTTATTAGTTTAGAACTACTTGGAGTGATGTTATCTTGGACTTGCGCCAGGCGAGTGCTTAGAAACTTGAGTCAGCCTAGTGTTCGTCTGCAAAAATATTTCAGTACATATTTGCGGTCATTATTTTTCTAACTTTGTAGCCTCTAATATCAACGGGCTCTCCTTGTGTTTCTATTTTTCCATCAATTGCTAAAAGCTTTAATCTCCAGTTTAAAAAGCCATCACCACAACTAAAGTCTATGTCAACAAGTGTTTGTCCAATCACTCTTGCAGCTTTTTGAAAATTTTCATCGCAATTTGATAATAAGTAAGAATCAAAGTAATCTACTTCTTTTACTGCTATCAGTCCATTATTATCAAGAATTCGTAATTGTCCATTTTCTATTCTTTGTTTATTCCATAGTTGCATCCAATATGAAAGTCCTTGATTATCAACTAACTTAAAATGTTTTGCAATTTCTTTAATTTGAAATGTAGCGGTTGTCACTAATGACTTAGGAAAAATTGTATTTCCATGTATTGATTTGACTGGAATATTGGGGTAATCAATAATAAAAATATCTTTGTTTAATTTTGATAAATGTGAAATAAGTCTTGCAGTACTAATTATTTCGGAAGCGATGAGTCCAGTCCATAGAAATATTTTATCAATATTATCAGAGTCCTCAATAATCGATGTAATTGAATCTAAATCACCTTGAACTATGTCTGATCTTAATTTAGAATGTGATTTATTGTCTAAATTATTTTGAAGCCATTCTTTTCTTTTCAGAATATTTTCATATTCATGCACATCACAAATAGGACCAATGTTTAAAACATCATCAAAGCCAATGATTTTATTATCATTCAAATTAATTTCTTTGCTTTCAATTAGAGTACCCATTGCTGCTCTTCCAAAAACAATGTGTAAATTGTATGGTCTCATGATAATCCATATTATTGTTAGCGACTAGTCTAAAAGATCTTGTTTTTTAATAATCCCCCAAAACGTATCAGGCAAATAAACATTCTCCACATCAGAAGCTTCTGCAAAAAGCGGTGCCATCTCCTCTTCCGTAAAACCTGCAATTCCGCATCCAATTCTTGTAACCAAAAACTTGAGGTTAGGGTTTTGCTTCGCAAATTCAAAGAAATCATTCACGTAAGGTTTTATCTCTTCTATTCCTCCATGCATGGTGGGTATGGCGTAAGATTGTCCTTGCATTCCTACGCCTTGTCCCCAAATAGCCCCAAACTGTTTTGCGGCTATAGCTGCAGCTCCACCTCCGTGACTACCTTGCAAGTTGCTACCAAAAACAAATATTTCGTTTTCTTTCAGTTCTGTTATTCTATCGGGTGAGATGCGTCTTTTCATAGTCATAGTAATGTGTGTGTTTAAAATGTTAGTAATAACTCAATGCTCAGT
>JAQVZQ010000196.1:0-4961 GCA_028708095.1 Dysgonamonadaceae bacterium | reverse complement strand
ATAGATTCAAAATAGGTAAATCGTTTTCTGTGAAATAAAACTCATAATCAATTCGAATCAAAGAGTCAAAAGGTGCATTCGTGAAACTAAATCCCAGCCCAAGAGTCAATCGGTTCACATCAATATCATCGTTGGTTTGATTGCTTCCCATTGCATCCCATCGTGCAGCAGTTATCATGTTTTTGAATAACTTTCCATTCTGAAATGGAAACCAATAGGCTCCTTGTAGGTAAGCCGACATCAATTTATCTTTGTCTGCTTTGTTCTCTCTGTGCATCATTTCTGTTTCCACCTTCCAATTGCTCGCCTCGTAGCGAAGATCAAAACCATAAAACATAAAGTTTATCAATTCATTTTTAGGATACTTATACAGCTTGGCAGTTGTTCTAAATCCATTCATATCTCCCACTCTCAATCTGGTGGAGTAGGAGGGTGTATTTGTCCAAACAGGATCGTTGATTGTGTTGCCATTAAACATGGCTGCATCAAGACCAATGGGGAAATCGTTAACTTTAAAATCATATGATGCTGAAATTCCTATATCGCGGGTGCTGGGAGTAAAGTATTTTCCGATAAATGCACGATTTGCAAACATCACCTTGCCTGGACTGGTTACATATGGGTTATGAACGGGAATGCTGGATTGACCCAGCTTAACCACCAATCCCTCAAATGGATTGACAGCACCAAACAAGTCCAACACGCTAAACTTTCCAGAGTTGCTCAGTTCTAATTGTGCTCTGTAGCTAACAACGGGGGTGAGGCTTCCCTTTATTGCAAAACGAGAGTTTCTAACAGAGAAGCGAGAAGTATTTGTTTGTTCGGCATATTCAAACTTAGATTTGAGTAAACCATCGAATGCAATGGTTGGAGTAAACTTCCAATTAAGGTTTTCATCTTGAGCAGTCAAAAATGAAAGTGTGCAAAAGAAGGCTATGAAAATTGTGAATATGCGCAGCATATAGAAGGGGTTATTTAGTACACCCGGCGAGAATCGAACTCGCATCGTCGGAACCGGAATCCGATATTCTATCCATTGAACTACGGGTGCGTTAAAGTATATAATAAAAAAAGTTACTAATAAACAAAAGACGATTTATTCCATGACAATTCTATGGTTGCATCATTATAAAGATAGGGTTTTATTTTTTTTAGGTCTTGTGGAGACAAATGTCCCTCAATATCAAACTTAACTTCTAAAACATTGCTCCCATTCTTAAACTGAAAGTGAAGTGGAAAAATATCTATATGAGATACCGCCCATTTAAATTCGGGTGTGTCCAATTTTGATTTGTCAAAGAAAACTTGTGTTGATAATGATGGTAGTAAACTGTTGTTTTTATCAACTTCCTCCCATGATTCGGTGAAAAAGCGAACATCACTATCGCATACTCGACCACAAACTGTTTTAATCAACGCAATTATCTGCGTATTATTCATCAAAGGTAATAACTTTATTTGCATGGTGCCTACTTCAGAAGTTCTTATCGATAAAAAGGTGTCACTGTATTCCAGCTTTTCTATTTCTCCTAAAGCGTATGGAATTACTGATAAGGAAGTGTCAACCAATAGCATTGTCTTATTAGCTTCAGAAAAGGCAGGCAATAGCTCATCAGGCATGGTTCTGAAAACATCGTCAATCTTTTGACCATAACCCATAAACGCAATACAACTAAATAAAAGTAAAATATATTGTTTCATCTGTTTTGTTTAATGTGTGAGAATTCTTTTTTATAATTAAGATTCTTTTTCGATATGATTTAATTCTTTGGTGATTGTATCGTTTGTAATCGGAGCAGCATAATATGCACCAACTTCTTTAATGTTTGCACTAAAGCGAGTTTCTATGATAGTAATTCTAATTTTTTCAGGAGTCACATCATCAAAGCGGAGCAGTCTTTTATAACCAATGGTAGTTCCTTCGGCTATTTTAGTCCACTTTTCATTTAACAAGACTTCTATTTTGAAGACTTCAACACGTTGTCCTTTCAAAATATCTTCTTGCAGAAGAATTGTGTTGATGGTTTCACCCGTTTTGATTTCATACTCCTTAAAACTACCATTTTTAGCTTTCCATTGTGAATTGGCTTCTTTTATTTTATTATCTGCAAATGTTTTCTCAATGTATTGTCCAAAATCTTTTAGTCGGGCTACATCCAATTCGTGTATTAATCCGCATGTATCTGCTGGAACATTCAGAAGTAGTACTGAATTCATACCAACAGATTGATAATAAATATTTACAAGCTCTTCTAGTGACTTAACTTTCGAGTCCTCTTCAGGATGATAAAACCAACTTGGACGGATGGAAACATCAACTTCTGATGGGTACCAATAAATTGAATTTGCTTTCTCTATTAACTTACGACTTCCTAAATCTTTGGCAGTTTCTGAAATTTCCAATCTTTTGTTTTCCGCTATCGCATCTTCATTGGTTTCTGGACGCAATGGAGTGACACTCCATTCTGTTTCTCTTCCCAAGCCCTTTTCTTTTCCAACCCAACGAATGTCATCGCCCATAATGGCTTTTACAGCACTTGGTTGCAAACTATCTATGACATGAATAAAAGTTTTCCAATCATATCTTTGTTTATTGCTATTTGATGTTTCTCTATTTGCACCATCAAACCAAACTTCGTGTACATCGCCATAATTGGTAAGTAATTCATTAAGTTGTTGTGCAAACATTTCATTATACTTAATTGAGTCGCCATAACTTTCTGCATTTCTATCCCTTGGTGACAAGTAAATACCAAATTTCATATCATGCTTATCGCAAGCATTTTTCAACTCTCTTACAACGTCGCCAGCTCCATCTCTCCATGATGATGAAGCAACTGAATGAGTTGTGGTTTTAGTTGGCCACAAACAAAATCCATCATGATGCTTTACTGTTAGAATAATCATTTTAAAGCCACCATCTTTTAATGCATCAACCCATTGTTCTGCGTTAAAGTTCGTTGGGTTAAATAAATCAGGATCTTCTGTGCGGTCACCCCATTCTTTTCCAGTGAAGGTGTTAATTCCAAAATGAACAAAAGCAGTTAATTCCAACCGTTGCCATTCATATTGTTGTTTAGTAGGAACAAGGTATGCGGCAAGCTTTATTTTTTGTTCAGGCGTAAGTTTTTCATTAAAGATGATCTCTTTTTCGATATAACTCTTTTGTTTATTGCAACCAGTGTTTAATAATAATAAGAGCACTCCTGCAAAAAATACCAATCGTTTCATGCCTTACACTTTTAGGGATATTGTTTATAATAACAAAGTTAATTCGTTTATTGAAAGGTGCAAAAAAAAGTCGCATTATAAATGCGACTTTTAAAATAGAACTTTAGCTTAGAAGCTAGAAGTTAGCATTGATTTAGTTAACTGTAGTAGCTAACGAATCAACAACTTCTTCAACGATTTGTTGTGCTGAATCAATTTTGTCTGAAGCTTCTTCTAATGCTTGTTGAGCACTTTCAACAGTTGCTTCTTCTGGTTGTTCAGTTGTTTTTGTATTTGTGCATGCTGCAAAAGAAAATGTTGCAACTACAACTAATAATAAAAATAATTTTCTCATTTTTGTTTCTGATTTTTAAACGATGTATAAACTTTTTTTTAAAAGCGTACAAAGATAATATAATTACAATTTATAGAATGTGATTTTGGAAATATTTTTATTGAAAATGAAAAATATTTTATTATGTTCTATCGTTTGTGTCAAAACGATAGAACACAACTTAGCATTGAGGAACAAATAAAATTTATTTTTGAAATACTTATTTCCATTTAATATTACATCCCATACTTGGCTTCTGATCTTCACTAACTTTTTCTCCAACAATAAGTGCATCTAAAGCTTTTGTTAAATCACTCCCAGTAGGAACTCCTTTATTTGGACGTGTTTCATCAAATCTTCCTCTGTATGCACATTCCATATTACCATTAAATACAAAAAAATCGGGAGTGCATTCAGCTTTGTAAGCTTTAGCTACTTCTTGTGTTTCGTCGTACAAATAAGGGAAAGGGTAGGATTGTTCTTCTGCTACTTGTATCATAAATTCTGGTCCATCCTGGGGATGTGTTTCCACACTGTTGCTACTTATTGCAATAAATTTAACGTCATGTTTCAAATATTCATTCGCAACTTCTACCAATTTTGAATTGAGATGTTTTACATAAGGACAATGATTGCAAATAAAAACAATTACTGTTGCAACATTCGATTTTATGTCCGAAAGTGCTACGTTTTGTTCTGATACTGTGTCATAAAGAGAAAAATCGGGAGCTTTTGTTCCTAACTCCATCATATTTGATAATGTTAATGCCATGTTTACTTTAATAGTTTTATAATGATAGTAGAGTAATTAAATAGGTAATTATTCAACTACTTTCTGCTCGTAATTTATAATAATATGTTGTCTGTGAATTTAATGAACATAATCTGCTAAGTATAGTTTGTTATTTCATTTTACTTAACTCAATCTGTGAAGATATACTTATAAATAATTCATTTAAAGAGAAAGTTAATCAATGTCATGCTATTTTCTTTCATTTTTACTGAAATACTACTTTATTGGTTTTTTAATAAATAAGCTAATGAATTTCTCCGTTTTATGTTAAATATTTAACGGAATGATATTCACAAAGTGATTTTGTATACAGTTTTAAAATCCGCAATATTTATATATAGCTCATTGAGGTATAGCTTCTAAATATTTTTTAGTTAAATGATAAACAAACTTATCATTGATTTGTTTTGACATTGTTCTATATGTATATTTGTAATTTAATTAACAATTAAGTGTATTCTACTAAAAGTTATAATAGATAGGTTTAACAAACAGGAATATTATCGATAACCAATCACTAAACATTAACTATAAACCTATCTTGAAATATATATAAACAAATACATTATTTAATTCTATTATGTTTCTAAACAATTAAAAATGAGCTTTATGAAAAAAAGATTT
>JAQVZQ010000011.1 GCA_028708095.1 Dysgonamonadaceae bacterium | reverse complement strand
GGAAAAATGGAAGTTGTGTTTGCATTGTTTTTTTTGCAAAAATACGACATTTTTAATTTGCGATATGAAAATCGATTAGATTCTTTAAATAAGACAGATAGAGTTTATCGGGTCAGGAGTTCTGAATGGTTGGTGGAGGTAAATGTGGAAATATAATCTCTCCCAATCCTAACACCATTATTTCTGCAGAGAATTTTAATGCGGATCTATCTTCCGTTATGTTTGTTAATATAATCCCTGCTATAATAGGACTATTTATTACTGCATACATTGTTGTTCATTTCCTGCCAAAAATAGGAGAATTGGTGGAAGATGATTTAAATGAAGGGGATTCTTCTGACAAACTTCCTTCATTTGCCAAAAGTATGGTAGCTCCAATTGTTACAATTGGATTATTGGCACTCCGTCCGTTGTTCGGAATTGTAGTAGATCCATTGATAGCTTTACCAGTTGGGGGTTTGACAGGAATATTGGTGATGCAGAAATGGGACAAACTGACCATTAGTATTGGATATGGGTTAGAAAAAATGTCTACGATTGCTATTTTATTAGTCGGTACAGGAACTATTGCAGGTATTGTGAAAGCATCTACAATAAAAGATTATTTGTTGAATGCCTTAGCACATACTAATTTGGGGGAAGTACTTATTGCACCATTTTCTGGGGCATTAATGTCGGCCGCAACTGCCTCGACAACAGCTGGTGCAACAGTAGCATCAGCATCTTTTGCTGAAACAATTACGGCTGCCGGAATCTCTGCTGTATGGGGTGCGGCAATGATAAATGTAGGGGCTACCGTTTTGGATCATCTACCACATGGATCGTTTTTTCATGCAACGGGTGGTGCCACCTATATGAAAATGAGTGAGCGCATGAAACTAATTCCATTCGAAACACTTATTGGATTAGTCTTAACTATTTGTTCTGTAGCAGTATATTTTATTTGGGGGAAATGGATAGGACTATAAAAATAATCTTTAAGTGGTACTCTTTCTATTTTTAAATAGATTCTCTGAGTCCAATCCGAAAACACACAAATGAGTGAAATTGGCTTTTCGGAGATAAACTCTTCTCTTAGACTTTTAAAAATATTTTCTGTTTATACAGATAATTAAGAAGCATCCATTTTATTATAATTGCCCCTAAAACAATCAGCCAAGCACCTACAATTTCAGCTATAGACCCTGTAAAAAACTTAGATATGGTTGAGAATGGGATTATACGGTTAGCCATATATATAGTGATTGAGTTTAATCCTATAACTCTAAAGAAGTGTAGAATCCCTGAAAACACTTTACCCCTGAATTTTCTGACATCAATCACATAGTAAAACATTGTTAATAATAATAAGCTGATTCCTGCTGTTAATAAATTAAAGGTAGTGGTCCAAAAACTTTTAATAACAGGATATACAGGCCATAAAACAATGGCAAGTACAATCATAATGACTCCTGCAATTGATAAATAGCTAATTTTGCTATTTTCAGTGATTGCTTTGTTTCGTAGTAGTAGACCAGCAAAGTAACCAATGAGAACAAGAACTGATGCAGATATCATACAAAGAATTCCCAACCTATCATAAGTTCCAACTGATAAATGACCGGGTAGCAACATTTGGTCTAAATAAGCATTCATCCCTCCTACTGGATCAAATTGTCCAGCACCATATCCTGGAACAGGTATAAAAACTTGAAGTGCTGTAATTAACAGTATTATAAAAACAAGCCAAAAGGCATGAGTCTTTATCGATTTAAATTGCAATACTATTGTAGCTCCAATAAAATAAGCTACTCCTATTTGACCCAAGACACTTGCATAGCGAATGTTTGTAAATCCATTTAACAATAAACCATTAAACAAAATCCCCAGAACAATTAGTTTTAATGTTCGCTTTATAATAGTCCATTGCAACTGGGTAGTTCCAATTCCTTTTTCTTTTTTCGATAAAATTGCAAAAGGAATCGTAACGCCTGAAATGAACATGAACAAGGGGAAGATTAAATCCCAAAATCGAAATCCCTCAAACTCTACATGGCTCATTTGTGCAGAAATAGGTTCCAGAAAACTTAAAAAACCTATCTTAGATAATGAGATAACTAATGCGCCTCCACCTATTATCCAAAACATATCGAAGCCCCTTAAAACATCAAGAGACATAAGTCTGTCTTTCTTCATCCTAATTGTTTTTTACAAATATATTTATAATATATATGATTAAAAAACAATATCTCTCTTTCCTCTGTTTTTATTCCATCATAAAATGCATCTGGGGCTGATGCTCAGGAAAGACATCCTTAAATAGAGTTTGATTTTGAGATGTGTGATAACCCAAAAGAGCTTGGGCTAAATCGTAAATAGTCAAATGAAGATGAATAGTGAATTCGGATTTAGTGTCTGAGACTTTTCCCTCATTAATAGCTATGAACAGATTGTTTTGAGAAAGAATCGGATCGGTTACTTCCAAAGAAAAAGATTTATCGGGATGCTTCATAGCAAACAACTCAAGTAACATTCGTGCATCAATAACACGCGCCATACCCGTAAGACTTTTCTTGGGAGGGTAATCATAACCTGCAGCTTCTTCTATAACTACCCTGAAATCATCGAATGTTTTTTGCACAGTCATTTCCTGGTCTCTAAACAGAGTATTAAACTCTGCGTAAGCTGCTCGTAAATTATCAGGATGTTTTTCGAGTAAGTTGCGAAGCGAAAGCAAGTCTTGCCCTTTATCAAAAGTTTGGGCATATCCATACTTATTATAAAAACCCAACAACCAATCTTCTTCAGGAACTAACAAGGAAACAGGGATATCTTTTCTTACCAATTCGTGAAACGTTCTCATCAACAATTCTGCCATATATCCTTTCTTGCGCGCCTCGGGAAGTGTGCAAGCTCCAGAGATATAAGCTATCGGAATTTCGGTATCACAATAAGTGAAATTGTAATGTAGAAGTTGTAATGAAGCAACAACTTTTTCTCCTTCAAAATAAGCTAATGTGTTTTCATTTCTGTACTTCTCTCTAAAATATATATCAAAGTAAGGCTGTGAATCTCCAAAACACACTTTCCACATTTTCATGATTTGGTCTTTTGTCTCTGGAGTGATGTAAGATATCATTTTCTATCTTTCTCTTTAACTATAAATTTCTCTAACAATATATCGGGACGATAGGACATTTTGGCTTTTCTCAAAGATGGATATCCCATATCTTCTTCACGATTGATATAAGTAAACTCGGAAGCTTCGTTTTTCACGAACTGTTGATTAATAATAGGATATGCACCCTGAATATCAGCAAAAGCTTTTTCGACATGTACAATAAAAGTGTCTTGACTCAGTTTAACTCCCAACGAAAACGCTACAAACTCATCGTCCACTTCAATAGCACCACCTCTCAATTCCAAAGCTTCAAAGTTATCTAAATATAAAGAGGTGCTTTTAAAATCCAATTCAAGTGACTCATCTGATGACTCTTTATTGATATCGTACCATTTCTGCAGCATATCTTTGCATCTTGTTGTCTCTGATGGATTTTCAGTAATTGATATATACTTATAATCAGTGTATTGTGCAGTAAAACGATTGATATGATTGCGTTTGCTTTGTAGCTTCTTGCCTGAAAGATTAATCAACTTTTCTGAAGTATAGATATAATCATATACAGAACGTTGTCTTTTATATTCAAATCTCCTTGGCATTGCCCTTTCAATCTCCTGCTTCATGGCCTCAGTCACTCCCGACATTTCAAACTTTATGGGACATCCACACTCTTCCACCAACACATCTATAGCAGATGCAAGATTACCTTTACCAAAAGGAGTTAAATACGAACACCCTCCTCTATCACTCGTGAATTTTATGAGTAAATAGTCTCGCCAAACGGCATATTTTGTTTTGTACTTGTGCGCCCAACCGTACAAGTTGGAGAAACAACTTTCTGATGCACGATATGGATTGTTTATGAGGTATTTATCTATAATTTGTTTATCGTGTAATTCTATATCTCTGAATTCTATCATAAAATAAATGTTCTGATTAATTTTTCAGCTAATTATAACTGAAAAAGGAAATAATGTAGAAAGAACAATCAAATCCAATGAATGTTTATAATAAAACAAAATGAAACATTATTCCCCTTGGATAATAATATTTCATTTTGGGTATAAATGTAGGATTTGATTAAAACCACTTTAAGCTAAAGCGTGTTTTTTAGAAACTTTTAAATCCCATTATTTTTCTAACTTCTCTTATTGTTTTAGATGCACTTTCGCGTGCTTTTTCAGCACCTTCACTTGCAACCTTATGCAAGTAATCTGTATCTTTCTCTAATTCTAATATCCGTTCACGGATGGGCGATGTTACGGCAATAATATCAGTTGCTAATTGTTTTTTCATATCACCATAGCGAATTTCGCATCTGTTCCATTTATCTTCGTAGTGTGCTATCACATCGTCAGATGAAACTACACGCATTATAGTAAATAAATTTTCAATATAATCGGGTTTTACTGAATTTGGTTCTGTAGGACCTGAATCAGTTAGTGCTCGCTTCACCTTCTTTTCAATATCTTTGGCACTATCCGATAAGTAAATACAGTTACCCTCAGATTTACCCATTTTACCGCTTCCATCAAGTCCTGGAATCTTTATCAATTCTTGTCCGAAGTTGTAAGCCACTGGTTCTTTAAAATATTCAACTTTATAAAAGCTATTAAAACGACGTGCAAACCTGCGAGCCATTTCTAGATGTTGTTCCTGATCTTTACCTACAGGTACTTTATCAGCATTGTGCATCAATATGTCAGCTGCCATTAGGGTTGGGTATGTCAATAGTCCAGCATTTACATTTTCAGGTTGTTTACGTGCTTTTTCTTTAAAAGAAACGGTCTTTGCCAATTCACCCATATAAACATGCATGTTCAAATAGAGATATAACTCACACACTTCGGGCACATCACTTTGAACATAGATAACAGATTTTTCAGGATCGATACCCGCAGCAAGATAATCAACCAATACGTTTTTCACATTCCCATGCAACATTGTAGGATCTGGGTGAGTGGTAAGCGAATGCAAATCTGCAATAAAGAAATAACATTGATTCTCATTTTGCATTTTAATGAAGTTACGCAATGCTCCATAATAATTTCCTAAATGCAGATTACCGGTTGATCTAATTCCACTAAGTACTATATCCATGATGTTTTGTTTTTTTTGAATTCACAAAGATAACAAACAATTACCTAGTTTTAAAAGAGCTGTTGATATTTTGATTAATTTAGAATGCTGATTTTTATTAGGTGTTGTTGTGCTAAGTTAGAACACTTCTAAATAACACTAATTAGAGAAATATTTCCTTAAATAATTCTTTTTTGATGTTTAATAAAGCTATTTTTGTACTCAATCAGAGCTTTATGAAAAGACATAGCTATTATTGTGATAATCAACATTCTTAAATTTACGAAAATTGAAATTGCAATTAATATATTCCTTTATAAATTAAAACAAAAACTTTATGAGTTGGCTAATTAATTCTTCTATCGGGCGGAAATTCATCATGAGTATTTCTGGCCTGTTTTTAATCCTGTTCCTAATATTTCACATGTTAATGAATTTAGTTATGGTATTCTCAATGGATGCTTATGACATGATAAGTGAATTTTTAGGGGCTAATTGGTATGCAATAGCGGGCACGCTGGTTTTAGCTGCTGGTTTTATTGTTCACATACTGTATGCATCTCTGCTTACTTTACAAAATCAGAAAGCAAGAGGGAACGACAAGTATGCAATGTCAAACACTAAAGACGCATCATGGACATCAAAAAACATGTATGTATTGGGCTTTACTGTTTTAGCATTTTTAGCACTTCACATGATTCAACTTTGGTACAATATGCAGTTCAAAGAACTTATAGGAGCACCCGATGCTATAAGTAAAGGTTCTGAACTTGTTGTTCCATTGTTTAAAAACATTTACTATGTAATTATTTACTTGGTTGCATTTGCAGCTCTTTGGTTGCACTTGACACACGGCTTCTGGAGTGCGCTACACTCTGTAGGTTGGAACAACACCATTTGGATGAAACGTCTACAAAACCTTTCATACGTGGTAGCTTCCATTATTGTTGCAGGTTATGCTGTAGTACCCATATATATTTACTTTTTCTATCAACTTCCTATATAAAAAAAGTAGGTAAATAAATCTCACACTTAAGAAATTTTGAAAAAATGAATAAAATAGATCCAAAAATACCGGCAGGACCTCTCGCCGAAAAATGGTCAAATTATAAAAGTTCGCAGAAACTAGTAAACCCAGCTAACAAACGTCGTTTAGATATTATTGTTGTTGGCACAGGTTTAGCAGGTGCTTCGGCCGCAGCGTCACTTGGTGAATTAGGATTCCAAGTACACAACTTCTGCATCCAAGACTCTCCTCGTCGCGCACACTCAATTGCTGCTCAAGGTGGAATAAATGCAGCGAAGAATTATCAAAATGATGGCGACTCAGTATATCGCTTGTTTTATGATACTATAAAAGGTGGTGACTATCGTGCTCGCGAAGCCAATGTATACCGTTTAGCTGAAGTTTCTAACAAAATTATCGACCAATGCGTAGCACAAGGAGTTCCATTCGCTCGCGAATATGGAGGCTTGCTTGACAACCGTTCATTTGGTGGAGCACAAGTATCGCGCACATTTTATGCACGAGGTCAAACTGGTCAGCAATTACTTTTGGGAGCTTACTCAGCATTAAGTCGTGCAATTAATAAAAAGCAAGTAAACTTATATACAAGGTATGAAATGGTTGACTTGGTGCTTATCGATGGACGCGCTCGTGGAATTATTGCTAGAAACCTTATTACAGGCAAATTAGAACGTTTTGCAGCTCATGCAGTTGTAATTGCAACAGGTGGATATGGTAACACATTCTTTCTTTCTACAATGGCAATGACTTCAAATGGCTCAGCCGCTTGGCAGTGCTACAAGAAGGGTGCTATGTTTGGTAATCCTGGAATGACACAAATTCACCCAACTTGTATTCCTGTTCACGGTGAGTTCCAGTCTAAACTAACATTGATGTCCGAATCTCTTCGTAATGACGGTCGTATTTGGGTACCGAAGAAAGAAGAAGATGCTAAAGCTATTCGTGAAGGAAAACTGAAGCCCAAAGATATTAAAGAAGAAGACAGAGATTATTATTTGGAACGTAGATATCCTGCTTTTGGTAATTTAGTCCCTCGTGATGTGGCATCACGTGCAGCTAAAGAACGTTGCGATGCTGGTTTTGGTGTTGGAACAACAGGATTGGCGGTATATTTAGATTTTGCTGATGCCATTGAGCGTTTAGGCAAAGATGTAGTAGAAGCAAGGTATGGCAATCTTTTCCAAATGTATGAAAAAATTATTGATGATAATCCATACGAAACACCAATGATGATTTATCCCGCAATCCATTACACAATGGGTGGGATTTGGGTTGATTATGAATTGATGAGCACAATTCCAGGATTATTTGCAATTGGAGAAGCAAACTTTTCAGACCATGGTGCTAACAGACTAGGAGCATCTGCATTGATGCAAGGTTTGGCTGATGGCTATTTTGTTTTACCTTACACAATCCAAAATTATTTGGCTGATCAAATCAATGTTCCTCGTTTCAACACAAACAGCCCTGAGTTTGATAAAGCAGAGAAAGACCTAAATGACCGCATTCAAAAATTGATGAGTATAAAAGGTAAACACTCTGTTGACTACTTCCATAAAAAACTTGGACACATTATGTGGGACAATGTTGGAATGGGAAGAGAAGCAGAAGGATTGAGTAAAGCAGTTACAGAAATTGACGCATTGAAAAAAGAGTTTTGGTCTAATGTTCGCATCCCAGGTGTTGCAAGTACAACGAACCAAGAATTAGAAAAAGCATTACGTCTTGCTGATTATTTTGAAATAGGACAATTAATGGCTCGCGATGCTTTAAACAGAGAAGAGTCTTGTGGTGGTCACTTCCGATTGGAACACCAAACTGAAGAAGGAGAAGCCTTACGTCATGATGATGAGTTTGCTTATGTTTCTTGTTGGGAATATATGGGCAAAGACAAAGAACCAGTTTTGCATAAGGAACCACTAGATTATGAATTCATCGTTCGTGAACAACGAAACTATAAATCGTAAAAACTAACAATCATGGATATAGATATAAATATTAAGGTAAAAGTTTGGCGTCAAAAAGGGCCCAAAGAAAAAGGTCATTTCGAAATATATGAACTAAAAAACATTTCTCAAGGAAGCTCATTCCTCGAAATGATAGATATATTAAACGAACAGCTCATTAATGGCGGTGAAGAACCAGTAGTTTTTGATCACGACTGTCGAGAAGGTATTTGCGGAATTTGTAGCTTATACATCAATGGATATCCACACGGACCCGATGAAGACATCACCACTTGTCAATTACATATGCGTAAGTTTAATGAGGGTGATACCATTACAATTGAGCCATGGCGCTCTGCAGGATTTCCTGTGATTAAAGATTTGATGGTAGATAGAACTGCTTTCGACACCATAATTCAAGCAGGAGGATATGTTTCAGTTAACACTGGTGGAGCACCTGATGCAAACTCACTACCTATTCCAAAACACAATGCAGAGGCGGCAATGGATGCAGCTGCATGTATTGGATGTGGAGCATGTGTGGCAGCTTGTAAAAACGGTTCAGCTATGCTTTTCGTTTCTGCAAAGGTGACCCAATTGGCTTTATTGCCTCAAGGAAGAACTGAAGCAATGAAAAGAGCTAAATCAATGGTTGCCAAAATGGATGAACTTGGCTTTGGGAACTGCACTAACACAGGTGCTTGTGAAGTTGAATGTCCTAAAAATATTTCAATTACAAATATTGCGCGATTGAATTATGAGTTCTTAAATGCGAAGATCAGAGATTAAAAGTTTTTAAGTAGAAAACTTATTAATAATAATTTAATTACGGCATTAACTAAATCATTTATTTGATTGGTTAGTGCCGTTTTTATTTGAAAGGGAAATTAAGATTTGAAAAAAGCTGTTCTCTGGAAAAAATGAAACGTGAGATTAACCTTTATCAGAAAATTAGTTCCTTCTGACTTGTCCATTTTAGTGCGATAAAATTATAGGTTCTCGAGTCTCGAACCGTTCACAATTATTTCCGAGTTTCGAGTCCATCCACAACTACCAAAAATATTTTCTAAACATTTCTTCAATGGAAGATTTCATTGTCAACACTTGAAACTTGAATCTTCAACCGAAGATTTGACGAAAAAGTGTTGAAAATCGAATCTGCCGCATTTTTTCAGACAAACAACAGTCGAATTTCAAATCTTTGATGGTTTTTGTCCCAATAGCGAGTTGAATTTCAAATATTCTGTGAGAAATTTAAAAAACAAGAGGTGAAAATCAGATTTGCTCGAATTTCTCTTGCATTTATCGCTCCAAAATCCAATTTACTTGAAACAAAAGTGTATTTGTGCTTTTCTAAACATTTCTTCAATGGAAGATTGCGTTTTCATCTCTTGTTCGTCAAATCTTCGACGGAAGAAGTGATTTTGGTCTTTCTAACAGCATTTTTTTTCAAAAAATCCATCAGGAAACATCGTTTATGCGACAATTTGTCTACAGTGGATGCAAATTTCAATCGATAGATGTACCTTAATCTTTGTGGGACGTAAAAATCAACATTTCTCACTCCTATTTTTTATGGTGGACAACAAAATCGACTCTTGCAACAACAATCTTTTTGTCAGCTTGTTGTTTTCATATGTTGAATTTATAATCTTCGGTGGAAAAAGTAGTGCAAGGCTTGATTAGGTACTTTTACTATACCACGCACTGATGCGGAAGGGACATCGCTCCAGCACGAATCCTTTCGTATGGGTTTCTTCAGAAAAAAATTGTAAGATTTATTGCTGAAACGGAGGGATATCCGCCTTTTCTGCCTTAGTGCGACAACCCTAGCAGGTTTACACTTTAGCATGTTGACTGTCATAGTTTTGCTTTCATGACTTTAAGAGGCTGACAAATCAGGATAAGTTTCTCCTTCATCAGAAAATTAGCTCCTTCTTCATATTAAATATTCAAATGTATTCAAGCTATATAAAACACATCACACATCTAAATACACTTATTTCTATTGTGTGAGCTTTTACCTGTTCTGCATTTTAAAAAAACATTTTACATTAAATGCACCTATTTTGAAACATTATCTATTAAATTTGTTGTTATAGTAATTAATGTGCATTAATGTCTAATATAAAATAGAATAAAATGAAAAAGAGCAGATTATTAGTAGTAGCAATTATTGTAGCCTTTAGCACAATAACTACCGCAGGTTATTCTCAAATACGTTTAGGATTGAGAGGTGAAGTGGGACTTAACAAAGCAAGTTTTTCAAAAAATGCAATTGAAGTAGAAAACTTAAACTCATTTAAATTGGGACCCACAATGGAAGTAATGCTTCCAATGATGGATTTTGGTGTAGAAGCATCTCTTTTATACAATAATGATAGGATGGATGTTTCACAAATATCTTCTGGTGAAAACAATATACGAGAAGAAATTAGCATTACCAACCATTACATCGACATCCCTGTGAACTTGAAATACAAGTTTGGATTAATTTTACCAGTTAAAATCTATGCAGCTGCAGGACCTTATGCAAGAATTCACGTTGGAGGTGACGACATCAAGTTTTCAGACGTTACAGACGACATTAAAGCTAAAGCTTTTGAAGCAGGAATCAACCTTGGATTGGGTGTTGAAATCATAAAAAGATTGGCAGTTGGTGTAAATTATGGAATGCAACTAACTGATAACTACTCTGCAGATAAACCTGTTTGGAGTGATGCTTTGAACAATAAAAAGAACACTTGGTCTATCCAAGCAACTGTTTATCTATAAAGAATGTCTTTGTTTGCCGATGTAATTTTACCATTAGCTCTTGCTGATAGCTATACTTATATAATTCCAGCAGAATTAAAAAACATTATTCAGCCAGGTTTTAGGGTAATAGTTCCATTTGGCAAAACTAAATTTTACACGGCCATTGTTTTGAGAATTCATCAAAACAAACCACATAATATAACACTAAAAGAAATTCACTCCCAGCTTGACTCCAACCCCATTGTGAATCAACACCAACTAAAACTGTGGCAGTGGATTTCTTTTTATTATATGTCACCACTTGGTGATGTGTATAACGCTGCGCTTCCCAATCAATTAAAATTGGAGAGCAAAGCATATATTTCTCTTTTAGATAATTATCACGATATAGAAGTAGCATTAACCCCTACTGAGAATGAAGTTGTGCAACTTCTTCTTAAAACTAGTAAACCTCTCCAGGTATCTGAAATAATTCGTGAGATGAACAATCCAAATATATTATCGCATATTAATGCACTTTCTTCAAAGAAAGTCCTTACTATAGGACAAACCATTTATTCTAAATATAAAGAAAAAACGGAGAACCATATCCGCATACATCCTAACCTAAATATAGACACTGCAGAAGGAACAATTGGAAGGGCAAAAAAACAATTGGAGTTGTATCAATTTATTTTGGCTTTTTTTGAAGAAAACAATGTAAAGTCAATCAGCAGAAAGGAACTTTTAGAAGATGGAAAATTCTCATTAAATATATTGTCTGCTCTTCTGAATAAAAATGTATTAGAGCAGTTTCTTGTTTCCACATCTCGACTTGATATCGAACACATAGAAACACAACAAGCAAAAACACTCACACCTCATCAAGAAGATGCTTACAATGAAATTAAAAATGTTTTCAAACAGAAAAATGTATGTCTGCTTCACGGGGTCACCTCATCAGGAAAAACGGAAGTTTACATTCAACTGATTCAAGATGCATTAAATGAAGGAAAACAAGTGCTTTATCTTGTACCTGAAATAGCATTAACCACACAACTCACCAACCGACTGCAAGCAATATTTGGTAATGATTTAGCAATTTATCATTCAAAAATAAATGATAATGTGAGGGCGGAGATTTGGCTAAAAATGATATCATCCAATCCATATAAAATACTAATAGGAGTCCGTTCAGCAGTGTTTATGCCTTTTGCAAACTTAGGATTGGTAGTAATTGACGAAGAACACGATCAAAGTTACAGACAAACAGATCCTTCGCCACGTTATCACGGGAAGAATACTGCTATTATGTATGCAGGTTTTCAGAACGCAAAAGTTTTGCTAGGATCTGCCACTCCCGCCATAGAATCTTATTACAATGCACTATCAGGTAAATATGGATTAGTAACCCTTACTGAACGATATGAAAACATGGCATTACCTGAAATTAAGATTGTTGATACCAAAGAACTACGACGAAAAAAAATGATGACTTCGTTGCTCTCCCCTATTTTAATAGATCAGATGAATGAATCGTTGTCTAACAATCAACAAATCATTCTATTTAGGAATCGCAGGGGTTTTGCTCCAATTATGGAGTGCAGCAATTGCGCTTATATACCTAAATGTGAGTATTGCGATGTTTCGCTAACTTATCACAAATATCAAAACAAGCTTAAGTGTCACTATTGTGATGCTACCTATCCAGTTATTACAGAGTGCCCTGAATGTCACGAAAGCACTTTGCAACTACTAGGAAGTGGCACTGAGCAGTTGTCAGAAGAGGTAACTTCAATATTCCCTGATGCAGTTGTAGCAAGAATGGATACAGATACAACACGAGGAATGAATTCTTATGAGCTAATACTTAATGACTTTTCAAGAGGGAAGTCACAAATATTAGTGGGGACTAAAATGGTTTCAAAAGGATTGGACTTCGATAATGTGCGTGTAGTCGGAATCATTCAAGCAGACAGTTTATTTAATTTCCCTGATTTCCGATCTCACGAAGAGGGTTTTCAGATGATAACTCAAGCCAGTGGTAGATCGGGCAGAAAAAACATAGCAGGAACGGTGATAATTCAAACCTCTAATCCCAATCAACCCATTTTTGATTATATTAAAAATAACGATTATGAGGGATTTTTCAATGCACAACTCATAGAGCGGAAGTTATTTAATTATCCTCCCTATTATCGCCTAATAGTTATAAAGCTGCGTGACAAAAATGAAACAACTGTATCAAAGGCTGCTGAATATTTTGCTATGTTGTTAAAGAAATCATTAGGTAAAAGAGTTCTGGGGCCTGCAAAACCAGTAGTAGGTAGGGTTAAGCAATTATACATCAATGAGATTTTATTGAAAATGGAGTTAGGCTTCTCTATCACACATATCAGAGAGATTATAAAACTACAAGAAGCGACTACAAGAGAACGGATAAGATTTAGATATGTTAGAATACACTATGAAATAGATGTTTAATAACAGTGTTATACAATATGTATTTATATTTGGCTGATATATAAATGAATTATATCTTTGCTTCTGATAACCTAAAACAATCTTTTTTACCTTATTTGCTAGTACCTTTATTAACCAAAGGGAAAAATAGATCAACTCGGCCGAGATGGTCTATTTTTTTGTTTGAAACTTATCATTTTTTTTAATGCGATTGTTGGGGGTATCTGCAAAACAAGGTGTTTATTAATACAAAAGAAGATTGTCATGAGATAATGATTACCATTTATAACACAGGTAAGTGAATTGGTCCATCAATACCTACTGGAATACCAAGCAACATCCATATAGTTATCATAATAGCCCATGCTATCGTAAAGATTATTGTATAAGGAATCATTAATGAAATTATTGTTCCAATTCCGTTTTTCTCATCGTAGTTTTGTGCATAGGTCACTATTAAAGCAAAGTAACTCATCATAGGGGTAATTACATTTGTCACCGAATCTCCAATACGAAAGGCTGCTTGCGTGAAGCCTGGATGATAACCAAGAATCATAAACATGGGAACAAAAACAGGAGCCATAATGGCCCATTTTGCAGAAGCGCTTCCCATAAACATATTCAAGAAGGCACAAAGAAGCAGAAAAGTTAAAATGAGAGGGATGCCTGTAAAACCAATATCACTCAAAAATTGAGCCCCATCTATTGCGACAACTAAACCCAGATTAGAATAGTTGAACCAGTAAATAAACTGAGCAGCAAAAAACACTAACACTATATAACCTCCCATCCCTTTCATTGAGTTGGTCATATGTTTAATGACATCTTTGTCGTTTTTAATTGTCTTTACTATAATACCATAAATAACTCCTGGCACAAAAAAGAGGAGCAAAAGTCCTACTATTATACCCGAAAAGAAGGGCGACTTTAAAATGCCTCCTGTTACAGGATCTCTAAGTAAGCCATTCTCAGGAATGATAGTCCATGCCATAACGGCAATAAATATAAGCGTACCAATGCCTGCCCAGCGTAATCCTTTTCTTTCTAGTGAAGTAATTTGTTCTATTTCTAATGCTTTTTCGTTCCCCGTATATTTACCTAATCTTGGTTCAACAATTTTTTCAGTAACCCAAGCACCAACAATTATAACCATTATAGCACTCGCAAACATAAAATAGTAATTGACCATTGGGTTAATATTCATTGCAGGATCAATAATCTGAGCTGCTGAAGTTGATAAACCCGCAAGTATCGGATCGACTGAACCAATTAAAAAGTTTGACCCGAAGCCTGCACTTACACCAGCAAAGGCCGCAGCAAAACCAGCCATAGGATGTCGCCCTAACGCATGAAATATCATAGCTCCTAAAGGAATTAGTATAACATACCCAACTTCAGAAGCAAGATGTGAGAAGATACCTGCAGTTATAATTGCAGCTGTAATTAATTTTGGAGGAGCTCCTAATACGAGTTGACGAACAAGCACAGTAAAAAGACCAGAACCCTCAGCGACTCCTATGCCTATCATAATTACTAAGACTAGACCAAGTGGTGGAAAATTCACAAAATTACTTTCAACATTAGTGTATATCCAACGAAGACCATCAGCACTTAAAAGATTTTTTACGCCAATGACTTCTCCTGTTGCGGGATGGGTAGCTTGAAGTCCTACAGCTGATGCCCACCAAGATAATAACGCTACCAAAACTGCCATCATTAAAAAGAGTGTAGCGGGATGTGGCAACCTATTACCAACAACTTCTATATTGTCTAAGAATCGTGCAAAACGGTTTTTTTTAATCATTTACAAATTATATTTGTTGCAAAGAGGTTACATAAATAGAGTCTTTTATAGGTAGTAAAGTTTATGTTCCGAAGACTTTTGAAAAAAGCAAAGTGCAAAGATAGTGAAAAAGTTGAAACAGAAATATCAGCACAATTAGCAGCGAGAGAGGCATGATTAAGAATCCTTCCTGTCTCAAATTGACAGTGTTTATATTCATCTGTAAATTAGAAACAAAACATAACACAAACAACCAACAATACAACTTTTCGATTTTACTTTTGATAGCCACACTGACAACCTCCTCAATAGCATACAGTTATTTTATAAAACAAATTGAGTTAGGGTGCTTTTACAACAGCTTATTATAAGATTTTTATGCTTTATTTTTATCTACTTCTTAAATCAGACATCATATTTATAGATTATTTTTTTATAACGTTTTAAATATAAAGTTAGTATATCTCCCTAGATATTTATAAGCACCTGTAATAGGATGAGAATGTCTACTTTTATAACAAATTAGTCTAATCTTAAATCTATTATCTCTATTTTACAATTGTGGTGATGGTAGCACAACTCTATTTTATGCACTTTGCAATCCAAAGTGTACAAATACATACCAATATTCATTTGTCAAGCGCATCTACTATTTCACCAGCACATTTTTAATTGAACATTATAACTACAATCAATTTAAGATTTAAATAATTCATCATCTTTATAGGTATAAACAAGGTGTAATGGTAAAATAGTAGGGGCGCACCTGTGTGCGCGCCATGGTTGAATAACTTTCTAACTCTTTGATTTCTACTCCTGCTGGTGCGGATATTCATCCGTGACATTATAATGGCAGAACTGGTGAAAACACAAATAGATATTTGCGCTAACAGTCAATAACTATGTTGCCCTTTCAGGGCGCAAGATGCAGTAGCACTCTTATACCCAAGGCGTTGCCTTGGGCTAGAGTAGGACGCCCTTTCAGGGCGAGGGTGTGCATAATTCTATATATTGGCTATCTCTTTTAGATATATCCTAATCTGAAAAACAATACACCAATAACATGATGCGAAAACATTGAATATTTAAAACATACTCGAAGCTGGAAGTTCCGATTACATTGCCCTTTTTCGCTACTATTTTACCATCACATATTTCAATCACATTGGTGGTGTTTGAATCTTTGCAATATTTGCAAATACGGTAGCAAATGAATTTACAACGATAAAATAAGGTTGGGATAGCGGTAGAAAGCCAAAACTTGTTAAAGGAAAGACTTTCTACTCAGTAGAAAGCCAGAACTTGTTAATAGAAAGACTTTCTACTCAGTGGAAAGCCAGAAATTGTTAAGGGAAAGACTTTATACTCAGTAGAAAGCCAAAACTTGTTAGTAGAAAGACTTTATACACAGTAGAAAGCATGAAATTGTTTGGGGAAGGACTTTCTACTCAATAGAAAGTCTGAAATTGTATAGAGAAGTACTCATTACTTGAAAAAGTAATGTCACCCCTAACCGGGGTTTTGGTTGACGTTATATGTTGGGTACGTTCCCACAATCAAGAAGAAATCTTTCGTTATTTTTGAAATTAGGGAGCTAAAGCCTCTAGGCTGGCATATTTCAGCCTTTCGAGGACGGAAATACAAAAAGCATTAGAAATCTCTCGGAATAATAGAGGAAAACCGCAAAGATGGATTATAGTGTTGCTTAACATAATGACAATGGACTTGCACTAACATAAAATGCGGATAACCCCCAACCACAAAGTGGTTAAACGTAAATAGCCATGAGTATAAACCCATGGTAATCACATCAAAAACACTCACGAAACCTACAAGGGTTCAATTCATTGAATGAAAATTCACCTGTATGGCAAATGATTAGATATATAATTGAATCCCGTTAGGATTCTATCTGGTTTCTATTCACAAACCCCGCATTTCATACGGGGCTATTCATATTCGACCCATTTCAGGGTCTCTCCGCTGGCGCAAGTCTCCAGTTTTGTGCCTACTGGTTTAATGAGCCAAAAGGCTTCTAATTTCACATTGTTTTTTTATAACGATCAAATTATAAAGTTATGACGAGTCCTTTTAAATATATTTAATGAGATTATAACATTATAATGGAGCATTATATATTTATAATATGAAATCATAACTTTACTACAGTAGCTTTTAATTTAAAAAAATGAGATTATGAAGTTATGATGGGAGCTATTAAATTGTGAGAGAGAGAGAGAGATTATAATGTTATGATACAACATTATTTTTATTCATATAGACATTTATAAAAACGTTGTTGTTGTTTAAAAAAAAATGGAATCATATTAATTTGGGTATTTAAATAAATATTGTTGTGGTATTAATCTGTAATTATTATCTTTGCCGAGACTAATAATCAAAATAAAAAAATTGTCAAAGCGTTTTCGAGTTTAAGAAGTAAATAATATTGTAACACAACATTTTAAAGCACTTTTCTGAAGCACCAAAAATAAAAGCATTGTTAATTCAATAATATTTTATGAAATTTAATGGTCTGAAGTATACAGAAAAGTCAGAAAATGATATTTAAATTTATATTGCTTTTACAGTTTTCAATAATAATAAAAGTGAGGGCTACTAGTCTTGTCAGCATGAGTTTAAAGCTAATTTGCTCCGGATAATTAAGTACAAAAAATGAATTAATCAATATTTAAAAAAAAGATGAATTATAAAACCCTATTCTTCGTAATACTTTTTACGGTTACCTCTATTTTTTGTTCCGCATCTATCAAGGATTGTTATGCTAAATTGGACGACAGTCTGCTTTCTATAGGAAATAATCAAATTGAGCGCATTTTTTTGTGGAATGACGGTCAGTTAATTACAACAAGTATCCAAAATAAGCAATGCGGAAAGATATGGACTAATCAAAATAAGACAAATGATCTCCTCATCCCAGGTATCACCGGAAAAGTAGAGAATTCAACATGGAGTTCTTCTATAAAGGAAGAAACACCCATCTCACCTACTCATTTAGAGGTTATCATTGAGTACAATGTTGCACAATTACAAATAAAGAGAGTATTTCGCATTTATCCCGATTGTCCTGCCATTGCCACAGATACATATTTAAAGTCATCTACACCCATCGACAATTGGGATGTAAAGCAAAACGTTGTGATTGATCAATTATCACTACCCGGTAAACATTGGAAGGTTGAATCGGTAGAGTTTTTTGACACCTCAGATGATCATAATACTTTTGTAGAAAAAACTTCACGTATCTCATATAAAGTAGATAGTAAGTATAAGGGAAATTTATTATTTGCCCGAAATTTAGAAGATAATAACGGGTTGTTTTTTTTAAAAGAATCACCGTGCTCTATTAACCAGTTATATTACCCTGGATATGATTATGTGACAAAGTATGGAGCTATAAAGCAAGTAGGTATTGGAATTAAACCAGCTGATTTATTTGAACATAACAATGAATGGATTAAGGCATATAGTTCGGTGATTGGTGTTTATAATGATACTCCAAATGGACATTTAATAGCACTAAGAAACTATCAAAAAAACATTAGGATATTGCAAGAAGATCGCGATGATATGATTGTAATGAATACATGGGGTGACAGAGGGGATTTAAAGCGTTTGACTGAAGATTTTTGTATTGAGCAAATGCAAGCATGCTCGAGGTTTGGAATAACGCATTTTCAGATTGATTGGGGATGGCAGGAAGGTAGCAAGAACAAAACTTCAAGCATTGATATATGGAGCCCTAGTAAAAAACTATTCCCTAATGGGCTCAATAATATTATTAAGATAGGGGAAAAACTTGGCGTTGAACTTTGCCTCTATCTTTCACCAAAATTGGCTGATGACAATGCTGCTTGGGAAGAAGACGCAGATGCTTTGATAAATATGTATAAGAATCACGGCGTTCGAATCTTTAAGGTGGATGGGCAGAAGATGCAAAACAAAACGGCTGAAATCAATACCCGTAAAATGTATGATAAAGTAATGAAGGAGACGAACTATGAGGTTCTCTTCAACTTAGATATAACAAACGCACCAAGGGGTGGCTATTTTTATATGAATGAAACAGGTAATTTGTTTGTTGAAAACAGATATACTGCTTTCGAGACTTATTATCCTTACCAAACACTGAGAAACCTATGGATGTTATCCAATTATGTCCCGTCTGAAAGGTTGCAATTCGAGTTTTTAAATAAGTGGAAGTATGTGGACAAGTATAGCAAAGATGATCCATTCTCTCCTTCTAATTATTCTATGGACTATTTATTTGCCACAACCATGGTAGCACAGCCGCTGGCTTTTTTTGATGCATCAGATCTTCCAGTTAATGCTTTTGAGAATAAAGACTTGATTAAAGATTATCGAAAAATCCAACATGATTTGCATAATGGATATATATTCCCGATTGGGAATGAGCCCAATGGAAGAGGATGGACTGGATTTCAGTCACTTCAAGACTCCGAAGGCTACTTTATCATTTTCAGGGAAAACAATGATATATCGGTCAAAATGATTGAGACTTTTATAGACGAAGGCATCGATGTTGAACTACAATCACTGCAAGGAGAAAGGGTTACCTCAACTCAGAAAACAGGAAAATCTGGAATGCTTACTTTTTCACTGCCTGAAAAGAACAGTTTTGAAATCTATAAATATATTATAAAATAAATAACAAATCTCATCTATGAAAAAAAGTATTTTAAATTCTATCTTACTTATTTTGGCATTAAGCTTTGTCTCTTGTGGTGTAAAACATAGTCAAAAAGCTCCATCAGAATTGTCAAATATTAATTATGGAAGTTCCCGCCCTGTTGCACAGAAGAATGTGTTAAAACTAACTGCCAATCCTATCCCAACGGTAAGAATTGGTTTTATAGGTGTAGGAAACAGAGGAGGTTCTGCAGTTCGTCGCTATACATTTATGAAGGGAGTTGAAATAGTGGCGCTATGTGATTTGAATGGAAGTAGCGTAACAAAATCACAAGATGTTCTCAAAAGTAAAGGATTATCAGCTGCTACTGAGTATGTGGGAGAGAATACTTGGAAAGAAGTTTGTGAGCGCGATGACATTGATCTAGTTTACATTTGCACAGATTGGGGAACGCACGTTCCTATGGCTGTATATGCAATGGAACAAGGAAAGCATGTTGCAATAGAGGTTCCAGCAGCGACCAGTGTTGACGAATGCTGGCAATTGGTAGATACTGCAGAGAAAACCCGTAAACATTGTACTATATTGGAAAATTGCTGTTATGATTTCTTTGAACTCAACACCCTCAATATGGCTCAAAACGGTCTGTTTGGGGAGCTTGTTCATGCTGAGGGGGCTTATATTCATGATCTAAGGACACAGTTTAAAAGTAACGGATGGCGTATTAAATATTACGAAGAATATACAGGAAATCCTTATCCAACACATGGATTCGGACCAATTTGCCAGTCAATGAATATTCACCGTGGCGATAAGATGAATTATCTAGTTTCTGTTTCTTCCAATCAATTTGGGATTACCAATTATTTAAAAGATACCTTTGGCGAGGATTCCTCTGAAGCAAAACGACTGTATAAATTAGGTGATATGAATACAACTATCATCAAGACTGAAAAAGGAAAGACTATGATTGTTCAGCACGATGTAACAAGTCCAAGACCATATAGTCGATTACATACATTAAGTGGCACAAAGGGATTTGCTCAAAAATATCCTGATCCTAAAATAGCGTTAGAGCCAAACTCACACGAATTTCTATCTGAAGAGGAATTTAATAAATTGATGAAAGAATATGAACATCCTTTTATTAAGGAAATTGGAGAATACGCAAAAAGTGTTGGAGGTCATGGTGGTATGGATTTTATTATGGATTACCGCTTAATATATTGCTTAAGAAATGGACTCCCTCTCGATATTGATGTGTATGATGCTGCTGAGTGGTCGTGCCTGTTTGAACTTACTGAATTATCAGCCTCAAATGGTGGGATGCCTATAAGGATTCCTGATTTCACCAGGGGAGACTGGAATCAGTTGAATGGTTTAAAGTTTGCAGAGTAGAATTGCCCCCCAGAGAGAATCGAACTTTATACCCAATGATTAAGAGTCATTTGCTCTATCAACTGAGCTACGGAGTCAGCTATAAGAATGCAAAAGTAATTTTTTCTAAACGAGAAACATTTTGAATACCCATTTTCAATTGAAAACAAAAAAAAGGAGCAAATTCTATATTTGTTCCTTTTTTTAATAAGTCATAAAAGTAAGTTCTTATAAAGCGCTTAGTTCTGAACCAGCTTTAAATTTAACTACTTTTTTAGCAGGAATGTCAATTGGCTCTTTCGTGCGAGGATTAATACCTTTACGTGCACTTCTTTCGGTTACTGAAAATGATCCAAAACCGACAAGAACAACTCTTCCATCATTCTTTAATTCTTCACTAATTGATTCCAATAATGCATCCAATGCTTTTTTAGCATCAACTTTGGTTAACCCAGATTTTTGAGCTACCGCACTAACTAATTCTGATTTATTCATAAGAAAAAAGATAATAAATTAAACATACTACATTAAGGCTTAGCCCTTATTGATGGTCAAATATAGATTATAATTCAACAACAATCAAGAAAATATTAAAAAACTATTGCTTATTTCGAAAAAAAACGCAAATAAGCCGTTAAATGGTCTATATAAAAGAAATAATCCGTATTTTTGTTACATCAAACACACAAAACAAACAATAGATGCAACAAGCTCGAACGAGTTTTTTTAGTGGAATACCTAAGGTCTGCAAGAATATTCTCATTATAAATTTTATAGTTTGGTTGGCACAATTAGTTCTTATGCAAAAAGGAATTGATCTTTCTAACACATTAGGACTATATTATTTTGAATCGTCCAATTTTAGAATATATCAGTTAGTAACTTATATGTTTTTACATGATCCACATTCTTTAGGTCATGTGTTTTTTAACATGTTCGCAGTTTTTATGTTTGGTCGATTATTGGAACAAATGTGGGGACCAAAAAGATTTCTGATCTACTATTTTATAACTGGTATTGGTGCAGCCTTAGTGCAAATGTTGGTAGTTGGTTTGCGTATATACAGTGTAAAAAGTGGATTATCCTCTGAGGCAATATATGAGGTGGCTGAACAAGGGCGACAACTACTTGAACAAAATATGAATTATACTGCTACTGCAAAAGGGGCTCTCAATTTATTAATGAATACTGGCACAATTGGTGCATCAGGAGCTGTTTTTGGTATATTGCTTGCATTTGGAATGCTTTTCCCGAATATACCACTGTATATAATACCATTTCCATTTCCGATTAAAGCAAAATGGTTGGTTATTTTATATGGCTTGTCCGAACTCTTTTTTGGCTTGGCTTATCTACCAGGTGATAATGTTGCTCATTTTGCACACTTAGGTGGAATGTTTTTTGGTATATTTGTAATATTATACTGGAAAAAGAAAGATAAAAAAGATGTCAGAATTTATTAATGCACTAAAGAGTAGGTTTAATAGAGGCAACATACTTATGAAATTTATTTTTATAAATGTTGCCGTATTTGTCGCTATTCATGCAGTTGGAGTTATTGCAACTCTATTCCGTTTAGAGTCTCTCAACCTTCTTCTTTTCTTAGCAGTTCCTTCAAAACTCAGTACACTTTTAATTAAGTTTTGGACTTTATTCACCTACATGTTCGTTCATGAGGGGTTTATCCATATTCTCTTCAATATGCTTTGGCTCTATTGGTTTGGAAACATATTTCTTAGCTATTTCAATGAAAGAACGCTTGGCAGCCTATATGTAATAGGTGGATTTGCAGGAGCTCTTCTCTATGTTGTTGCTTTCAACACCATACCTTACTATTTGGATTTAGGTCATGGAATAATGATTGGTGCTTCCGCATCTGTGATGGCTATAGTAATGGCGACAGCATTTTATCGAAAAGATACAACACTCAATCTTTTCTTATTCGGACGCGTGAAAATTATTTACATAGCCTTAGTTGTTTTTTTGATAGATTTTTTTTCGTTGAGCAGTGGAAATAATCCAGGTGGACATGTTGCACATATTGGCGGTGCAATTGCAGGATATCTATTTGCAATACAATATAAAAAAGGAAAAGACTTTACCCTACCTATCAGTAGATTTTTGGACAGCATTGCCAACCTATTCAAAAAGAGGAAACATAAAGGTGCTCATAAAGTGGTTTATAAGCGAACCGAAAGTGACTACGACTACAATTTTAGAAAAGCTGAAGAGTCTAAGAAAATTGATGCTATATTAGATAAATTGAAGCAATCAGGCTATGATAACTTATCTTCAGAGGAAAAGCGTCAGTTATTTGATGCTGGTAAAAAGTAATTTTGACAATATTATGGTACAAAAAATATTAAAAGCACTTGTTGTTGTTATCACTATTACATCCATTATTCTGCTTTTCTTGTCGTTTCCAGCATGGTACGTATCGCCGCTCAGAACTGCCTTCTTTTCTTTTATGGGTATTGCCTTTCCCATAATCCTAACTTCAAGTATACTGTGCTTAGTATTTTGGATATTTTTAAAAAAATGGAAAGTAGTTTTAATCATTTGTATTGCCCTTGTTATATGCTACAAACCTATCACCACATTCTTCCCTTTAAACCTTAAAAGTCAAACGATTCCAGAGAAACCCTTGAAAATACTTACTTATAACGTAATGGGGTTCATGAGAGAGTCGAAAAGAAATTCCGCACATCCTCTCTTAGAGTATATTGCCAAAACAGATGCAGATATTGTGTGCTTGCAAGAATACATGATAAGCAAAACTGGCAAATCGTTGCTTACACAAAAGGATGTAAATAAAATTCTTAAGAATTATCCATATCGATCCATAACTGGATTAGAGTATTCAGGGAAATACCATACTTATGGGTTAGCTTGTTTTTCTAAATATCCTATTAACAGTACACGGGAGTTTGCTTTCAAATCATCTTACAACGGTGCTGCAGTTTACACTATCGATATAAATGGAGAAAAATACTTAGTAGCAAACAATCACCTTGAATCAAACAAAATATCGGCATTTGACAAAAAACTGTATAGTAATTTATTAGTAAAAAGAGACTCGCAGACTGCTTATAAAGTAACTACAAATATAAGAGAACGGCTAGGTCGAGGATACTCCAAAAGAGCTACTCAAGTACAACAGATATCCGACTATATCGACAGACAAGAGTACGACAAACTAATTATCTGTGGTGACTTCAACGATACACCTATTTCATATGCCTATAAAAAAATGAAGGGTAATCTTACTGATGCATATACTTCTACAGGGTTTGGTCCTGGTATTACCTATTATGAAGATTATTTTTTATTTAGAATAGATTATATTTTGCATAGCAAAAGTCTCAAGTCTTATAAAACCACTGTTGATCGGGTTAAGTTTTCTGATCATTATCCTGTTTTAACCTACCTAAAAGAACAATAACTCTGTAAATATTGTTTGTAAAAGTTATATTACTTACTAACATAGAATGTGTTATGTTTAAGATAAGTAAAGGGTCAATGTTATCTGCATCGCATCCTCTATTAGGTATAGCTTCAGAGTAACATTGTGCCAGATTATAAAGTCTTCGCAAAAAAAGACTCAATACTAAGTGTTTTCTGACAGACTCTATATAAAGACAATTTTATGATTACCATTAATTTACAAATCGAAGTGCTGAATGAAAATAGATTCTTAACAGAGCATCATGATTTAAAGACGATTAAACAATGACGAAATTCGAAGTTCAAATTTTAGGTTGCGGCTCTGCTTTACCCACAACTTTGCACATACCCTCTTCTCAACTTGTTGAAATGAATGGTAAATTGTTCATGATTGATTGTGGGGAAGGTACACAGTTGCAAATGAGAAAATTTGGTGCTAAAATGAACAAACTACACAGCATTTTTATATCACATTTGCATGGCGATCATGTTTTTGGTCTTCCTGGACTTATCTCAACACTCAGTCTATTGGGAAGAACAGCTGATCTGACGATTTATGCTCACCAAGAATTAGAAATTTTGCTGAAACCAGTTCTTAAATTCTATTGTAAGCATTTGGTATACAATGTAAATATAATTCCTTTGCAGAAAGAAGGATTTAATCCTATTTTTGAGAATCAATCAATAACCGTTTATTCTTTTCCCTTGAAGCATCGTATTGCATCTTCAGGATTCTTATTTAAAGAGAAGGATAAAATTAGACACATTAAAAGGGAAATGATCGATTTTTATAAGATACCCATCCGAGAAATAAATAATATAAAAAATGGTGCAAACTACGTAACACCAGAAGGAGAAGAAATTGACAACAAACTCCTCACAACTCCTCCTAATCCTTCTCGATCTTATGCATATTGTTCTGACACAGCATATGACGAATCAATCTTACCTTACATAAAGCAGATTGACGTATTGTATCATGAATCCACTTTTGCAGAATCAGAAAAAGTGCTTGCTGAAAAAACTGTACATTCTACTGCAAGTCAAGCTGCAAAAATTGCGAAATTAGCAGATGTGGAAAAGTTAGTGATTGGTCATTTCTCATCTCGATATAGGAAGTTGGATAAATTGTTGGAAGAGGCAAAAATGATTTTCTCTAACACAGAGTTAGCATTTGAAGGAAAAATAATAACGTTGTAAATTAAAATTGTTTTATTAAAGCTCAGGTAAATATAATTTGTGCTTCCATTCTTATTACATTACAAAAAGATATATCGATATTATTATCTAAAATCAACCAGTAAATCCTCTTTCTTTATGTTTTTGAATAAGATAAAAAGCAAGAACAAAGCATTCCAGGTTTTTGAAATTAAGGGGCTGAGTAATCAACCTATTGCATAGTCTCAATAATAAGTAGTGAATTATAAACCATTTTTTTTCAAAGGAAAATGATATTCCAGCCACAGATGGCAAATAACTTTAATGTATCATAGATTTGATTCTTTACAACTAAAGTAAAAAACCATATTTTGCAAACCTTTAAGCGATAAAATCGTTTAAAACCTTTATTGTTGCCGAAACTTAGGAAAGTGAAGCTAATAATGAGAGTAATATGATCAATTTTTATTTTAAGGGAATGAATGAGTAAGGTCATTTTAATTCCAATACTATTTATGAAAGATAAGGAGTAATTTTTTGTCATGTACTTATGCTTTAATTATTGATTTAAAATAATCATTTAGACTACATATTGTAACATAAAATGAAAATATGAAACTATTTATGCAATAAATGTGTTCTTTTATTTAATATATAACCGAAAAAGTTCTTATTTTTGTAATCTCATAAGAATTAAAACAACAGGGGAGTATAATTTACGATCTCCAAATTAAAACTATTATAAAATGAAAATAGCAATTGTAGGTATCAGTGGTGCAGTTGGACAAGAGCTCCTAAGCATATTGACCGAAAGAAAATTTCCAGTTGAAAGTTTAAAATTATTTGGCTCATCACGTAGTGCAGGAAAAAAATATACATTTAATGGAAAAGAAATTGAGGTTTTAGAACTTCAACACAATGACGAGTTCAAAAATATCGACATTGCGTTTGTATCGGCGGGTGGTAGCACATCAGTAGAGTTTGCAGAAACCATTACTAAACATGGAGCCATAATGATTGACAATTCAAGCGCATTTCGCATGGATGACGATGTTCCGTTGGTAGTGCCCGAACTGAATGCTGAAGATGCATTGAATCGCCCTCGCAACATTATAGCCAACCCAAATTGTACTACAACGCAATTGGTAGTATCATTAAAGGCAATTGAAAATATATCACATATCACAAAAGTACATGTTTCTACCTATCAATCTGCTTCGGGAGCAGGTGCTTCTGCCATGGATGAGCTACAGGAACAATACGCACAGATTGAACGTGGCGAAAAACCTACAGTAGATAAATTTGCATATCAATTGGCATATAACCTAATCCCTCAGGTTGATTCATTCACTGAAAACGGATACACAAAAGAAGAGCTGAAAATGTACAACGAAACACGTAAAATTATGCATTCAGACATTAAAGTGAGTGCTACTTGTATTCGCGTTCCTGTTTTACGTGCTCATTCCGAATCGATATGGGTGGAAACTGAGAAGCCAGTATCTGTTGAAGAAGCAAAGAAAGCTTTTGCCAACACACCTGGAATAGTGTTGATGGATAATGTCGAGAAAAAAGAATATCCAATGCCACTATTTTTGGAAGGCAAGGATGAAGTTTTTGTTGGACGAGTTCGTAAAGATTTAACCAATGAGAATGGTTTAACTTTCTGGAGTGTATCAGATCAAATTAAAAAAGGTGCAGCACTTAATGCTGTGCAAATTGCAGAGTATTTAATTAAGAAAGAATTTAAATCGAACTAACGGTTATTAGCTGAATATTGATTTAAGCCCTAACTCCGCATTATTTCCCGTCTATTTTCAAAAAAAAGTTATATACAGTGCTTGTTATATCATTTTTTTTTATTTAATTTTGAGCAACCTAATTAT
>JAQVZQ010000195.1 GCA_028708095.1 Dysgonamonadaceae bacterium | reverse complement strand
CTGTAATACAACATTTTTGATTATAAGATGAAAGGATTGTACTTCTAAAAAATGACTGATTAACTCTTGCTTTAATTAGTCTTTCTCTATCTATACCAAGAGGTAAATTTTCTAAATCAAAATTCAAATTCTCTTCAATTGTTTTGTTCTGAAACTTAGCAATGAGTCGCTCACTCTCAAATACTAATTTCTCCCAATTCCCGTTAAATTCATCCCAAACAATTTTATCAATTTTACTTCCATTTCCTAATCCTACTATTCCTTGTTTTTTTAAATCAGG
Source organism: Dysgonamonadaceae bacterium (assembly GCA_028708095.1). GTDB lineage: Bacteria > Bacteroidota > Bacteroidia > Bacteroidales > Dysgonomonadaceae > UBA2632. Next base: position 6,488 of record JAQVZQ010000195.1, on the reverse strand, counting down.
GTCTAATCTTCCTAAATTGCCTATTTTCATATTTAAGGCGGAAGGACTACGACCAATTATATTGGCATATTTTATAATTGTTGGATTGTTTTTACTGCTGCTTTTAAAAGGTATTTTGCAATACACATTAAAAGCAATTATTGTTTCTTCTTTTGTCCAATTATTATTTTTCGACATTACAAAATTATATTTCCTTTTTCAAGCATAAAACAGAATAGTCACCCTGCGATGACTATAATTATTGACTAAGCTGTTTTCTGAAGTGTTACAAATTGATTTTTATATTCAAGTTTTCTATTATATTTTGCAATATAAAGCAAATGTACAAAAAAACCTTACGCAATGATACAATTAGTTGCACAACTTCCTTTTTCAAAAGCAACTAACTTATTAATAATAAAATAGAGAAGACACTATTTTTCTACGTCATTATCTCATCCAAAACCAACCCATTTTGACAACTATTACACACAATGAATACCCAAAGGATAAGAATATATTATCTTGTTTTGCTACACTTTTTTAATATGATAATAACTAAAAAGCATATCTTTGTGAAATTGAAATGACCAATTGGTGTAATTTTTGGTCAATAGAATGCTTGTTTTTTTGCAATAGCAATGATGTTTAGAATAACTTTAAAAACAATACAATATGTATCTATTTTTCGACACCGAAACAACAGGGTTGCCTAGAAATCCGAAGGCTCCTGTAACTGCTTTAAACAATTGGCCAAGAATGGTTCAGGTTGCTTGGCTTTTGTGTGATAACCAAGGTAATAGGATAGAGGGTGATGGTTATGTAATCAAACCTGAGAATTACACTATTCCAACAGATTCATCAAAAATTCATGGAATTACTACAGAACGTGCAATGAGAGAGGGTGTAAGCCTTGAAAAGGTTTTAAAACAATTTAATGAACTGATAGATCGATCAGATTATATTGTAGCTCATAATATAAGTTTTGATGAGAAGATAATCGGTGCAGAGTTTTTAAGAAAGAATATTCAAAGCAACTTTAGTTATAAAAAGCAACTATGCACTATGAAACTGTCAACTGACTATTGCAAAATTCCAGGAATGTATGGCTATAAGTGGCCAGCATTATCGGAGCTACATATAAAATTGTTTGGTATAGATTTTGAAGAGGCACACGATGCATCGGTAGATATTGACGCTACAGAAAAGTGTTTTTGGAAATTGAGGCAGTTGGGAGTAATATAGTACAGATGTAATTATAGAAGCTGAAACAATCTGGTTGTGGCATTTGTTATTACTAATATTGCAAACTCCATATACAATATTTACGCACCAGTGTTTAAGACCAGAATATCTTATTATATGTAAAATATGAAAATACAATTTAATATACTCTTAGTTACTCTTTTAGCTTTCTCCCTGTCGTCATGCTCACAAAAGAAGTTGGCAGATGGTACATACCAATTGGAAGTGTATGCTACCAACGATCTTCACGGAAGATTTTTTGATTCGCTTTATGTGAGTAAAAACTCATATGATGTGCATCCTTACTCTTTGGCATCAATTTCTACTAAAATGAGTGAGGTAAGGGCTGACAGTAATAAAGACAATGTAATATTACTCGATATTGGCGATCACCTTCAGGGCGACAATGCTGCCTTTTACTACAACTTTATAGATACGTTATCTCAACATATATTTGCAAGGGTGATGAATTATCTTCAGTACGATGCAGTGGTTGTGGGAAATCACGATATTGAACCTGGCAGTGCTGTATATGATAAAGTTGAGAAAGAGCTCAACATGCCTTATCTGGCAGCCAATGCAATTGATACTAAAACGGGAAAGCCTTATTTTGAACCCTATACTATTCTGAATAAGAATGGTGTGAAGGTTGCAGTTATTGGGATGACCAATCCGAATATCCCAAATTGGCTTGCACCAGACTTGTGGAAAGGTATCGAATTTGAAGAGATAGTGACTTCATTGGAGCATTGGGTTGAGTATGTGAGAGAAAAAGAACTGCCGCATTTTGTGATAGTTGCCATGCATGCTGGTGTGGGCGATGCAGAAACTAATAGTAAAGAAAATCCTGCTCGGTTTGTTGCTGAAAATGTAAAAGGGATTGATTTGATACTCGCAGCACACGATCATCAGGTGATAGCTGAAAAACTACTTAATGGAGATAAAGAGATTTGGATTTTAGAGGGTGGTTCGCGTGCATCAACACTTTCAAAGGCAAGTATAGAGCTTACAGTGAAAAGTGGTCATGTTGTTGCTACCAATGTGACAGGAGAGAACATTGCTATGACTGGAGTTGAACCAGATGCTAATTACATGGCGTTTTTCAGAGAAGACTTCTTGAAGGTGAAAGAATTTACTAACCGTTCTGTAGGGGTGCTTGACAACGACATTGTTTCGCGTGATGCCTATTTTGGCTCTTCTGCATATATAGATATGATACATACTCTTCAGCTAAAAACATCGGGAGCTGATATCTCTTTTGCAGCGCCACTCTCTTTTAATACTACAATTAAAAAAGGAGTGTTGAATTATCAGAATTTGTTGGATATATATCCATTCGAAAATCAACTTTATGTGATTGAGATGACAGGACTTGAAATAAAGAACTATTTAGAATATTCATACGCTTTGTGGGTAAATTCAAATCCTGTGAAAAATGATCATTTGCTTAACATAAATAAGGATAACAAAGGAAATAGATGGCGATTTATTGAGCCCAGTTATAACTTTGATTCAGCAGCTGGTATTAAATATGAAGTAGATATTACCAAACCTGAAGGAAATAAGATAAACATTATATCATTGGCTGATGGAAATGCTTTTGATATGGATACGACATATAAGGTTGCGCTTACATCTTACAGGGCGAGTGGGGGAGGTTACTTGCTGGAAGAGGGTGCAGGTATTCCAAAAGACGAAATGGAGAATAGGCTTGTCAAAAGATTGGCTGATATTAGGGAGTTATTATACAACCAAATTCAAACCGATGGTTCTATTGAAGCAAAAAAACTAAATCAGTGGAAATTTGTGCCAAAGGATGTTGCTTCAAAATTGGCAAAAAAGGATTCTCAATTGTTGTTTAAGTGAAAACATAACACGATAAAACGATAAGTGTTTTTATAAAATAAAAAGCCTGCAATACAAAATAATTATTGATATTGCAGGCTTTTAGTATTTTACTACACACAAACACACATTGTAAGAGGTGTTTGCATTAATGGGTAAGTGGTTTCTTGTTATATTACTAAAGTGCTATTTCACTCCCGTTACTGTTATTGAATAGATCCCAACGTTGCCAGCTTTGTAATTGGCAATAGTTTCTTTACTTAGGTGTTCCTTCAATACATCGTCAGGAATTTCAACTGTCTTGGTTCTTTGAATGTTGATGGATTTGAAGTTAGCATTTTTAATCTCGCCAATGTAATCTTCTTTTTGTATGGCACTGGCTATACAACCTGCATACATGGCTGCATTTTCTTTAAACTCCTTTGGGAAATGACCTTCTAACACAACATCTGATATACAAAAGTGTCCACCAGGCCTCAAAACTCGATAAACCTCTTTAAATATCTTGTTTTTTTCAGGTAGCAAGTTCAAAACGCAGTTGCTCACAACTATATCTGCTGTATTATCGGGCAATGGCATTTGCTCTATGTCGCCTTCCAGAAATTTCACATTGTTGTAGCCACGTTTATTAGCATTTTTCCGTGCTTTTTCTATCATTTGTGGCGAAAAGTCAATGCCAATCACTTGTCCATTATCTCCAACTTCAGCTCGTGCAACAAAACAATCATTACCAGCACCTGACCCTAAGTCGACGACTGTGTCACCAATTTTAATACCCGCATACTCTGTAGGTATTCCACAACCTACACCAAGGTCTGCATCTTTTTCATATCCTTTCAGTTTGGTGTAGTCTTCACTCATAATAGTGAATGTTTTTTTCGAAGGTAAAGCTGGGTTGGGTCCACAGCAGCAGGGTTCTTTTTCTGAATCACTGTTTAGTGCAAGTTCGCTGTATCGTTGTTTTACTAATTTTTTTTTATCGTTGTTGTTCATCTTGTTTTATTTTGATGTAGAGTTCATAAAATGCTTTTCTTATTTGGTCTCTCACTCTAATGAAATCTGAATTTATTTCATCGAGAGTACCTAATGTCTTGGATGGATCGTCAAAACCAATGTGAAGTTGGTTTTTTACTTTACCTTTGAATACGGGACATGATTCTTTTGCATCACCACACACAGTGATAACGTAATCCCACTCATTATTTAGGTATTTATTCACATGATCTGAAGTATTGTGCGAGATGTCTATTCCAACCTCTTTCATTACCTCAATTGCTTTTTCATTTATCTTTCCGCTGGGTTCTGTCCCTGCCGACTCAATTGTCCACGAAGGAGCAAATGATTGCAAGAAACCATGAGCCATTTGGCTACGGCAACTATTGCCTGTACAAAGTATTAAAATCTTCATAGTTGACACGCTGCTTGTGTTTTTATTTCTGTGAGGAAATCATTTAACACCATTTTCGTCTTTTCCCAATTCTCTTGATTGATGCAATATTTTAAAGATGGAGCTGTTATAGTTCCTTGTATCAATCCAATATCCTTCAACTCCTTCAGGTGTTGTGAAAGGGTGCTCTTTGCAACTGGAATCACCTCTGACATATCGCCATGATAGCAGCACTCTTGTCTAGCCAACAATTGAAGTATGGCAATACGCACTGGATGTGATAATGCTTTACCTATACGGGCAATGTTTTCTTGTTCTTCTGTGAGTTCTTTCTTTGACATAACTATACTTTGAGATTTGTTATTCGCAAATTTACGAACAATAGTTTAATAACAAAGTGTTAGGAGTGTTTTTTTATTCATTTGATAAATTTTGCCAACAATAAATTTCCCCAAAATATTTTTTAGGTGACGGATTCAGTTTTCAACAGTTGAAAATCATTTCAGTCGTGTTGAAAATGTTTCGTAACAGTAGAAACTCACTTTCAAAGCAAAAAAAGAATTGATTTTGTCTTATAATCACCATCTTCTTTTATTTATTTGACAATTCATACTAAAAAGCTATTTTCTTGACATCAAATGCATTGTTTTTCACATGATTTTGGCAATTTGGGTAATTTATCTCTCATTTCTTAGCTTCATGATATTTTTTAGGTGATGGATTCAATTTTCAACAGTCGATCGTTCAATCTGTCGTCTGAAAAATATTTTTCATTTGGATTCCAACTTATCTTCGAGCATGATTTACGTATAATTCATCATTTTATAATTTCTGTCATGTACTAATGAAAAAATATTCTCAAAGGTTGTCAATTTACTGAATTGATTAGTATATTTACACATAAATTAAAAAAGGAGAAGATGAAAAGTTTTGCAGCAATAGATTTCGAAACAGCCAACGGATATCGTAGTAGCATTTGTAGTGTGGGAATAGTTATTGTTAAGAATGGGCTTATAACAGATAAAATTTACGAACTTATAAAACCAGAGCCTGATTATTATCATTTTGTTAACACAGGAATTCATGGACTGACCTATGAAGACACGAAAGATGCACCAATTTTCCCAAAAGTATGGTCATTAATTGATCCTAAAATTAAAGGTTTGCCTTTGGTTGCACATAATAGTCCTTTTGATTCAGGGTGTTTACGCGAGGTGTTTAAAACTTACAGGTTGGATTATCCAGATTACGAATTTCATTGCACTTTGAGTGCCTCACGAAAACAGTTTAAGAATATTGCAAATCACAAATTGAGTACTGTTGCAATGCATTGTGGATTTAATCTAACGGATCATCATCATGCACTGGCAGACGCTGAGGCATGTGCTGTAATTGCTTTGCAGATTCTTTCATAACAGGTATACTATATGTGGTGCTCAGTTAGTGCAAGTCTAACGACGATACATGTTAAGGAATGAGAGAAGTTTGGTGATTTCTTGAAAACTTATTTTTCAATTGGTTTTAAAAGAAGCAGGGTTTTTCTCTTTTAGTACTTCAATAAATTCTTGTGCATATCTTTCACCCATAATGCGAAGCGAAGGTGAGTCAAAATGGATGAAGTCACTCATAGGTTTCAAGTCAGATGTTTTCACAATGCGGATGTTTTTATCATCAATGGCTACTTTGTAAATAATATTAGTAATTCTCGCATAGTTTTTGCGCACCTCTTCTTTTTTCGAAAATGGGGCTAACTCTCCAACAACGATTGGTAATTGACTATCATCTGCAACATATCGCATTAGGTAAAATAGCTTTTTTAAATCACATTCATACTTGGTTGCTTTTTCAACTGTTGCATCGTTTTCACCTTGATGCCATAGCACACCTTTTAAAGTTCCGTGCTCTTTTGCCCATTCAATTTTTTCAATTAGATTACTACGCAAATTTACGTTTCTGAAAATCGAATCATTCAACCAATAACTTACTGAACTTCCCCCAACTGCTGTTGGAATTAAAACTATAGAAATATCAT
>JAQVZQ010000194.1 GCA_028708095.1 Dysgonamonadaceae bacterium | reverse complement strand
AATTTCTTTGAGCATAACTCAGGTCTCTGAACAATATGTAGTGTATTACAGCAAACTATACAATAAAAAAGTTATCAGTAAACAGCATACCATACGCATCTCCAACCTTAAACTGTATGTTGTTTACTTCACTTTCTTTTTTCTCAGCCTGTTTATCATTTTTTCAGATAAGTCAATTCCAGTAACTTCATCTGCAAATTTTGCAATTTCAAAAGCAACAAACCCCGTTCCAACGCCTATTTACAGAACTCTGTCACTTTCTTTTATACAAGAAGTAACTTTCGAAATTATATTATTATATTTTGCTTCAATGATGTTGTCATAGTTTGCTGCTATTCTATTCCAGAATGATTTTTCAACCTTAATCCTTTATCATTATTCATATTGAACCACCTGTATGATACAGCCGTTTACTTAACTGTCTGCATACCTGCCTGATCAATTTGAGGGTAAAGGCAGAAGCCACAATCATAAATTGGCGCAATCTCAGCAGACTGCTGCACCTCATCAATCAGTATCCCCCAGTTTCCGTTGTGGCGATCAAAGTTCCCCAAGAAAGCATCTGCAATAAACATATCCCAAAAGAAGTCCTTTAGCTTTTTCGGTTCTAAAAGGGATTGTTCGTCAATGGCTTTCGTAATAGAGGAAAGCTCTGTACCATATCCGCTTTGCTCACTGTCCACGAAAACACCAAACCCTTAGGTTTAGCGTATCAATATTAAATACTACTTCAATTCGTTCAACTGCCTTGCTAAACTATAAGGAATCACTTGATTTGGTATGGTGGCGGTATAGGCCTTTTCCTTATGCATGTAATCAATTATATCTTTCGATTTAAGGTTCCTAAATTTAGTAGCAACTGCCTCAAGAACATTCAATTCTTCTAATGAGAAACCCGAAATATTCACTTCTTTATTAGGTCGAATTCTATAGCTTATATCATCATAAATTAATTTCTCTTCAACCTTCACTGTCGGTAAGTATATAATTTCATTATACGCAATCGGAAGAGCTCCAAGTGGCATATGCTTATACACTAATCCCGTCATCGATTTGCCATGTCTTCCAAAGAATATTGTATCCGCATACCACAAAAGTTTCATGAGCTTAACCTTATAAAGAGTATCAATAAATTGTGAAAAATAACCTATAACATTTTCTAGTTTATCGATATCCAAAACTTTGTATCCATTAAGATCACTCTCTTCTCCGTAATTTACATAAAGGCTGCTAATTTCTTGTTTTTTCAAATATAGGTTTCCAACCTCTTCAACCTTATTTGCAATACTTTTGCGAATACGAGCATACTTTTCTGATGTAAATCTTTCCTTATGCTTATCAATGCGTTCTATTGCGAACATTGGATTGTCGTAAACCATCCGCATTATATTATTATATGTTTCATCCTGTATAGTTTTACTTTCATATCTTGTTACTGTGACATCACCCCAACCGAGCATTGCAGAAAAATCACTTTGAGTTAGTCCATAGTAATTTCTAATATTAGCAATTTCGTAAGAAGTCAATAAACCCTTCTTTTGTCGATAGGAATCCCTTGCTCGAAGCAAATTTTCATCCATCAAACCGGCTGGAACAAACTCGTTTTCTTCTTCATCACTTAATGGACATAAGAAGTAAATTTCTTCATAGTCAACCGTTTCACCCTTTACGATGGATTGAGTTAGTCTTTTCCTTTGCTCTACCTTATGAGTTTTGTTGCAACAAGGACAATCCATATCTACCATGCTGATTAGATAATCTTTATTCATATTCACACTCTCCTTTCGTTCCAGTTTAAGCATATGGTCTTTGTGTCGGTAACGGAAATCTTGCAAAATGAAATGAAACACAAAACACCTTACAGTTTTTCTTATCCCTTATCTTCGCTTTTATATATACTTCTCGATTCTTTATAGTTTTGCCAAATGCAAAGAAGGGAGGTAAGCTATTATCTTTATCATCAATAAAAGTCTCCATATACTCAGAAATATCCAATGCAAGAAGCTGATTCTTAACATCATGTCTGTCAAAATCAAGTGCCTGCAAGGTGTTAAATGTTGTATATGGGTCTGTTGGTAATTCACTTTTCTTTTTAGGCAGTATATCCAAATCCTCAGATACATTAAAATTCGGGTCGGTTAGGACTTCCTTCAGTTCCTTTAGAAATATACATTATTCCCAGGCGAAATTATTTTCAAACTCATACCTCCACCTCCTTTAATAATATTATATTCTATCAATTGATAGTTAGTCAATTATATTTTATACTTTTGATAACAAAAATTAAATTTGGCTTTATTAAATTTTTTATTAATTAATAGTGAAAACATGTGTAAATGATAAAATAAAATTGACAGTTTTTTTGGGATGTGGACGTTTTTTCGTTAATAAGATTTTACGGACTGTATAAAATCATTTTTGCCAGACGAAAAAATAATTTGTTTAACAAGCTTCTCCACTGCATCCATATCATTAGGATAATTTCTTAAGCCCCGATAAGCTTGCGCTTGATTATACCAACTATTTTACATACATTAATTCAAATAATGATAAAAGCAAGATTGCCAAACGAGGGTACAACAAACAAAAACGAGATGATTTGAGGCAATTCTCTCTCGGATTGGTCACATCCAAAGAACTTACCATTCCGTTATGCTCATATGTATATGGATGTAATATAACTGATGTATCTGCATTTCCAAAGTATTTGGATTTGTTCAGGACACGTATCGGTCACTACACAGATGCTACAGATATTACATTGATTTATGATAATGGAAGCGTTTCAAAAAAGAATCTTTTAGAGCTTAAGAGCCGAGAACCCCAATATCACTATGTTTGTGCGTTTTCACTCAGCTGTTACAAGGAGCTGCTTGATATTCCGGTCGATGATTATAAAACGGTCAGTATTTGTGGGGATAAGGATATTCTGTGTTATCGTACTACCGAGGATATCTGGGGCGAGAAAAATGAATGCGGAAGTAAACCGCTGTCATTTGCATTGCTGTATGTTCATTGACTGGTTTACCACTTGTTGTGCCGCCAAAGAAGAAGCTATAGCTGCTTCCTGTTGTACGGTTTTGTGGTTTATCTCTTGCCCGGAAAATTCCACTTAATAATCCCACTGCTATCACACTCCTTAAAAATGGGCGTAAAAAAAGCACCCACCGAAGTAGATGCCTCCTAATCAGTTTTCACTAAATTAAACTAACACGCTATTTGATATTTGACTTTCAGTTCATTATGTCTGTTATAAGGAACATAGTTTTCTTTCTGGAGTCGCCCCAAGACAATTCCCGGAGCTATTCCAATTTTACGAGCAAATGCTATGATACATTTTTTGGTAAAGCAATTCTCATCTATAAAACTTCTATACTGTTCTGGAGATATAAGAATATCCTTTGCAAAAAGATCTGCTTCATCCTCTTGCTCCGAAGTAGTCTCACTTAATTCACTAATATGCCCTCTAATAATATGACACATTTCATGAAACAGACTAAACCAGAATTTATCTGCATATCTGCCACGAACAGTTAATCCCATAACAATATGATTCCCATCATAAAATGATGCCCCATGTAGAAATGATCCTCCGATATGCGGTAAGAATACTAGAGCAATACCACACTCAGCAAACAAATCTATGAGCTCATTACAAAACACTTCAGGACTCTTAACTGTCATATCGCGAATTCGTGATATTTCTTGTTCTAGCTTCCCAATATTAATCGGAGCTATTTTATACTTCCGTGCCTCTATCCTTGCTTTTTGTGCCCAAACCGCAAGACTATAATCACTTGTTTCATTTGCACCAGTTCTTCTATAAGCAATTCCAGGGATTCTCAACTCATCAAGTAAATCCAGCTTTGCAACCTCAAAGAACCGTCTTAAATTAAGTGCCTTATCTTCGGATTTTTGCGCAGCAGGAATCCACTTTAAGGATACCATTTTTGAATATGGAAATGCCGAAGCAAGCTCAGCATCTTGTTCTAATTCATTTTCTGCAATTACTCGTACCAATTTTTCTCTATAAACAGCCTCAAGATTATTCCAAAAGCTTGCTGGCACACCAAGGACAGACTCTAGTCTTAAAGCAACATCTTGAGTAAGTTCAACCTGTCCATTAACTAAACGACTAATATGTTTTTCTGATAATCCCATCCTGAGTGCGAATTCTTTTTGTTTCATACCGCGGTTCTCTAGTTGCTCTCGTATTGTCGCACCCGGTGGAATAGCAATTGTATTTTTGCTATGCATCATATAAATTCCCTCCTTGCCACCTGTTTACAACAAATTAATGGTAGTCTTCAATTTTAATAATTCGAACCTCTTGGATATCCGTTTTGTTTTGTTCAAATACTAAGCGGTACGGATGTACTAAATCCATGGCATACTCACCCTTTCTATTTCCCTCAAGTGGATGACATCTTCCAATCGAATATTGCACTAGCATCTCAATGGAGTCAGCCGATTGTAATTCGTCAACTCGTTGGTGTATCAGCCTCGCCATTCTTTCACCGTACTTTCGTTGTGCCATTGAATAGTTTGTGCATACACGCTCTAAACTATTGGATTTATATTTTATCTTTAGCAAACTGTCACCTCTTTACCTAACAGGTAAATTTATTATACCACTAACCACTAAAAATATCAAATATTTTTTTACCTTTGAGGTAAATTATATTATAAGCAATCCTCGATTATCATATACAGAATCGCTTGTTCCACCACAATGGGTTGCCCGGTCAAGTGCCATGATTGTAGCAACAGCACCATCTATCTTTTCAGTTGATTTCTCTTTATCCGGTTTGATTTTACCCGATGGGTCTGTACGAATATAAATGTTATCCATCATCCACCTCAGATCATCTCGTTTTTGCTTGTTGTGCCCTCGTTTGGCAATCTTGCTTTTATCATTATTTAAATTAATGTATGTAAAATAGTTGGTATAATCAAGCGCAAACGCTTTCTCTTTTCTTGTATAGAGCCGCAAATAGAGAGCCTCATCATAAATATTAGCATCATTGTGTACTCTCATACCAAAATGAAGTCCCGTTCGCTGACATAATTCATACCATTCTTTTGTAAGATACTTCATTAGAGCTCCTTTCGGTAAATTCCCGTTTATCCGCGGATTAAATTAATAACCCTTGCTTCGCAATACCTACAAGTGAGTTATAGTTTCAGGTGATATCATGATAAAATCAGTTATGAGAAATTTAAAATTCTTTATCAGTAAATGTCAATGTGACTACCTGCACTAAATCCATTCCATCAAATTTAGAAGGATCAAAATAGTCTTGAAGAGAGTAGCTTCTCATACTTGAACCGCTATCATAAACCATAAGAGCAATCGGAATTTCTCTATTAATTTCTATCTTTTTGAATTCTTGTAAAAATCCTTTAGTAGATGCCATTGTTTCTGTGTCAAGTGCTATTTCATCTGTTTTATATGAAGCTCTTCCACTGGCATTTATATTGAAATCAATTGCAAAGTTTTCTTTTAGCTGCATTGTAAAAGTCCCAGTTAATTGGTCATTTGGCTTTCTATCTGCGCTAATAGAAATGGCTCCTCCGCCAATATTTTCCCATTTTTCACCTGCTTCAAGGCGATAAACATTTACATTCAAGCTGATTGCCTCTTTAGGTGCATTAAAAGAAATGATTTGCGAAGTGCCCTCCATACCGAAGGACTGCAATATATAGTTCTCACTTTCCGATAATTCATATGGGGCAATCCCTTCTATCGTTAAAAGTTTAGGCGTATCTGTTTCATTTGAACAAGCGACTAAAGCCATTGCAATAGCACATATTAGAAATAGCGAAAAAAGTCTTTTCATTTTATTATGAGTCCTCCTGTTATAAATAATCATTGGGTACATTAATATACTTCTGCGACGTATTATAATGATATCATAATATCTCCTGGCACATAAAGTTTTTGGGTATTATCTTTGGAAATCCAAATGTCATCTATAAAACATCCCAAAAATCAGGGCTAAAAATGCACTTTTTCGGCTCGATTTCAGCCCATTGTTTGCTCCAAAACCACTACATATAGTGGTTGACCTGCCCTAATTGTCCTTTAAGCCACTATTCGCCATCATTATTATACACTCAACGTGCCCTGAGGATACAAAAAAGATGCCGCCCGAAGCTGGTGGCCCTTGGTGGCAAAGCATAATTCTGAAACAATCCTTATAGCCCTCTTGAAGGCCCTATTCGATAAAATACACGTCGATACCTTATTTGCCTTTTTTGTATTTAAGGCCACAGTCTTTTGCACTGTAGCCTCGAAAGAATTGAATAATTACTTGCTCATTAAATCAAGCCCGATTTCTGCAGAAGCCTTCTGACAATAACCGCCACCTCTGCTTGGGTGGTTTTCTCCTTTGGTTCGATCAGCTTTCCGCTTCTGCCAGAAACAATCTCAGCGTTGATACATGAAGCGATAGATTCCCTTGCCCAGCCTGCAGCCTTATTAGAATTATCAAAGGCAGCAAGCAATTTATCCGCTTCACCAGTCTCAGACTCAACCTGCTGTCCGGTAATTTTCATCGCTCTTGCTATCATAGTCATAGCCTGCTCACGTGCGATTTTATCCATAGGTCCAAATTTATCATTTCCATAACCGAATATGATACCATATTCATATGCAATAGAAACCGCATCATACTAGATCTAGATAGGAAATTGCTTTTCTATATCTAAACTATAGCATCACATTTTTACCAAGTCAACAGCCTTCTAATTAGCATAAATAACAATATGTGTTAGATAAATAGGATGATATATATT
>JAQVZQ010000193.1 GCA_028708095.1 Dysgonamonadaceae bacterium | reverse complement strand
AGAAGAAACTGTATTGATTTTAAAATATTATCGTATATACGTCGCCCCTCCTCTATTGCAGATACAATGGTCGCAAAATTATCATCGGTTAAAATTACATCCGAAGCATCTTTAGCTACCTCTGTACCCACTATCCCCATAGCGGTGCCAATGTCAGCTTGCTTTAGAGCTGGAGCATCATTCACTCCATCACCTGTCATTGAGACTACCTCGCCGTGAGATTGCCAAGCTTTAACAATACGCACTTTGTGTTCAGGAGCAACACGAGCATACACTGAGTATTTGTGTACATCTCTTGAAAGATCCTCATCGCTTATTTTCTCAAGCTCTGAGCCCGTTAGGGCTTTATCTCCTTCATTAAACAAACCAATCTCTTCTGCAATGGCAACAGCAGTAACTTTGTGATCTCCTGTTATCATTACAGGTCGAATTCCTGCAGTACGACATTTCTTTATAGCCTCAATCACTTCTGGTCGTGCAGGGTCAATCATTCCTAACAACCCAATAAATGTTAGGTCCCTCTCAATTGTTTCAGCATTTACATCAGCAGGAATATCAGCTAATTCCTTATTGGCAATAGCAAGTACCCGCAAGGCCATTTTTGCCATTGAGTTGTTTTGTTCTTTTATTTCTTCTATATCCTCATCAGTTATTGGTCGTATCTTTCCATCAATAAGTATCTGTGTGCTCACACTTAATACCTCATCTAAGCCGCCTTTGATATTTGCTATTATTTTATTATTAGAATTCTCATTAATGGTTGTCATTCGCTTTCTTTCGGAGTCAAAAGGCACTTCATTAATACGATTATACTTTTGCTCTACTTCATTTTTATTCATGTTGAACTTTAATGCAATATCCACAATGGCTGTTTCTGTTGGATCACCACTGTTTTCTGTAGAACCATCTGGAAGTATTTTTAAATTTGCATCAGTACATAGAAGGGCAGCTATTAAAAGTGTCTTTTCATCTTCATTCAATTGAGGTGATTCTGAAGAATCTTTGAAATCAATGCTTCCACCCTTTGTCCAACCTTCGACAACAGTCATCTTATTTTGAGTAAGTGTGCCTGTCTTATCAGAACAAATAACTGTTGCACTGCCCAGTGACTCAACAGATGGCAATGTGCGAACAATTGCATTAGATTTCACTAAGCGTTGTACACCCATCGCTAAAACGACAGTTGATATTACCTGCAATCCTTCAGGTATTGCAGCGACAGCTAAACTAACAGCCATCATAAACATTTCCAATATAGGGTTTCCATATAATACACCTACCAGAAATATTAATGCGCAAATACCAAGGGCAACATAGCCCAGAATTTTCCCCAACTCCTCTAAACGCCGTTTCATAGGTGTTTCAGTTGAATCAGTATGTTGTAACATGTCGGCAATTTTACCCACTTGAGTTTTCATACCTGTTGCAACCACAATACCCCTACCCCTTCCGTAAGTCACCATTCCTGTTGAAAAAGCCATATTCTCACGATCTCCCAATGGAATATCATCCTCACTGCTCAAAGTATTGGAGTGTTTAATTACTGGAAAAGATTCTCCAGTGAGAGCTGACTCCTGAATTTTAAGATTGGCTGTTTCAATTAAACGTAAATCTGCAGGTATAATATCTCCTGTATCAACTATAATTATATCTCCTGGTACAATTTCAAAGGCTGAAACTTCTGAAACCTCTCCATTTCTTAGCACTTTAGAATGAGGAGAGGTCATTTGGTTAAGGGCTTCTAATGAAGATTCTGCTTTTCTTTCTTGAATTACTCCAATAATGGCATTAACTAATAAGATTCCCAAAATTATGTAAGTATCTAACAAACCCTCATTGTGAAGAACACCAATAACTCCTGAAACGGCTGCTGCTATTAGTAAAATGAGCACCATAAAGCTTTTAAATTGTTCGACGAACAATTTAAATAAAGTTTTCTTTGCTTTCGCATCTAATTGATTTTTGCCGTACTCTTGAAGCCGTTTGTTTATTTCGGAGGACGATAAACCTTTATCGGGAGTTACCCCTAACTGTTCTTGTACATTTTCGATTGATTGCTTGTAAGCTTGTTCCATGTAAGATTTAATTATCAAAATATCGGAAAATAAATAACGGAAGCAACTTTTGCTTATACGTTTTTCATTAAACAACTATTTTGCAACATATGTTTCATACAAATCATTATTTTTGAAAGAATGCCTTTTCACAAAACATGTTATAAAACATATAAAGCAAAAGTTATATTTTCAATAGATTTTGATAACTTGCGAAAGCATTTAATACATCGACTTTGCTATTGCAAAGTCGTTTTAATATTATATAGTCAAGATTTAATTAAATAAATTATTTACTCATGAAAGTCTATAAAACCAATGAAATTAAGAACATTGCCATCCTCGGCGGTTCAGGAACAGGTAAGACCACCTTCGCAGAGGCTATCCTTTTCGAAAGTGGTCTTATAAAACGTCGTGGCACAATTGATGCCGGAAATACTGTAAGTGATTATTATCCTGTTGAAAAAGAGTATGAATATTCTGTCTTTTCTACTCTGCTTTCCATCGAATGGAAAAATAAAAAAATGAATTTTATAGACTGTCCTGGGTCTGACGATTTTGTAGGTGGAGTAATATCTGCCCTAAACGTTACGGATATGGCTCTAATGCTAGTTGATGCATCTACAGGAGTAGAGGTAGGAACAATTAATCAATTCAGATATACTGAAAAACTCAATGCCCCTGTTGTATTTGTTATAAATAAACTTGATCATGACAAAGCCGACTACGAAAATACACTTACCAATCTAAAAGAAGTGTATGGCAACAAAGTCGTTCCAGTTCAATACCCTGTTACCAGTGGTACTGGTTTCGATTCAGTTGTTGACGTGCTAAAACGAAAAATGTACAAATGGGCTCCTGATGCAAAAGCACCTGAAGTATTAGAAATACCTGAAAGCGAAAAAGAAAGAGCCGAAGGATATTATCAAGCATTATTAGAAGCTGCAGCTGAAAATGACGAGACTTTGATGGAAAAGTATTTCGATAAAGGCACTTTAACTGAAGAGGAAATGCGTGATGGCATACAAAAAGGAATGATAGCGCGAGACTTATTCCCTGTTATGTGTACATCGGCTGAAAAAAATATGTGTGTACATCGTGTAATGAATTTCTTGAGTGTTGTTGCACCTTCTCCCGATCAAATGGATGCACCAATTAATACTGATGGTGAAGAAGTGAAACCTGATTCAAATGCACCTGCCAGTTTGTTCTTTTTCAAAACAACTGTTGAACCACATATTGGAGAAGTTTCATACTTTAAAGTAATGTCTGGTAAAATTAAAGAGGGTGATGATCTTGCAAATGCCAATCGTCATTCAAAAGAACGATTGGGACAAATATTCTCTGTTGCGGGACAAATACGCTCAAAAGCTGAACATCTTGAAGCTGGCGATATAGGCGCAGCAGTAAAATTAAAAGATGTGCGCACTGGTAACACCTTAAACGAAAAAGGATCAGAGCAAAAATTTGATATTATAAAATACCCAGAACCACGTTATCGCAGAGCAATAAGTGCGGTTAATGAATCGAACTCCGAAAAGATGAGCGAAGCATTAACTCGTATGCGAGAAGAAGACCCCACTTGGCTTGTAGAAGTTTCAAAAGAGCTGAAGCAAACAATAGTTTCAGGACAAGGAGAGTTTCACCTTAGAACTCTAAAATGGCGCTTAGAGAATAACGATAAAATAGAAATTGAATTCACTGAACCAAAAATTCCTTACCGAGAAACTATCACCAAGTTATCACGTGCTGATTACCGACACAAAAAACAATCGGGTGGAGCTGGACAATTTGGCGAAGTGCACCTATTCGTAGAACCATATGTAGAAGGCGAGCCTGTTCCTCCAATTTATAAATTTAACGGACAAGAGTTTAAAATACAATCTCGTGATGTACAAACCATCGAATTGGAATGGGGAGGAAAATTGGTGTTTGTAAATAGTATTGTTGGTGGAGCTATTGATACCCGCTTTCTTCCAGCTATTTTAAAAGGAATTACTGCACGAATGGAGCAAGGACCTTTAACAGGTTCTTATGCTCGTGACGTACGTGTAATTGTATACGATGGAAAAATGCACGCAGTAGATTCAAATGAGATTTCATTTATGCTTGCAGGACGTAACGCTTTTAGCACAGCATTCAAAAATGCAGGTCCTAAAATTCTTGAACCTATATATGATGTTGAAGTTTCAGTTCCTGGTGAATTTATGGGCGATGTAATGGGCGACCTTCAAGGACGTCGAGCAATGATTATGGGAATGGAAAGTGAATCAGGTTTCGAAAAATTAAAAGCGCGTGTTCCTTTAAAAGAACTATCCAATTATTCGACTTCACTGAGCTCTCTTACAGGGGGTCGTGGATCATTCTCAATGAAATACGCTACTTACGAACTTGTTCAGTCTGACATTCAGGACAGATTATTGAAGGAGTACGAAGCAAGTCAGAATGAGGACTAAAGGCTTTTTATTAAAAAGCACAAATTAAATACTTAATCAAAAAAGGGAGTCTATTATTAAGACATCCCTTTTTTTCGTTTCATGCAAAAAAATATAAGTTCTTCACTTTCTTCTTAGTTTTGTGAAATTTCAATTTAACTATAGCGCTAACCATAATATCTTAAGCGAAATTAAATATAGGAGTAAAACCATCTCAATTTATTTGAGTTTCTATAATTAACAGGTGTCCGTTTATTCCATTTCCAAGTAAGGAAATGAATACAAGGGTACATGTTACTCTATTTCCAAGAAAAAAGTCCACAAAGGAGGCACTTTTTAAATAAAATCTTTTGTAATCGGTAAAACCAGGTGACGATATTGGTATAAAAACACTAAAGTGACAACAATGGTAATGCTATAGGTTACAAATAGGATGATAAACGGGCAATTAGTCTTAATCAACGGTTTTGTTTTCATGAAATTTGAATAACAGGCTTAACTTTATCCAAAAAAACGTAGGGAAATTTGATAAATAGACTTCATGTTTTTATAAAGAACGTGTTATTCATTCCTTATCTTTTCTTGCCATACTACCAATTTCATAACACATCTGTCATTCAGAGACCCAACCCAATTTTTTTATTGGGCAAAAAGAAGTAAATGACATGGAATGTTTATTTTTGCATTAGTGTGTACAGTTTGACCGTTCTGCGAATAGTGTTTTTATACCTGTTTCTGAGTATGGTTCCGAAAGATTGAGGCAAAAAGAGTGGTACTTTCTTTTTTTAAGAAATGTCCGAATGGTAGTCTGCCAACGTTTAGTTATTTACTCTTTTCGGGTGCACATTTTTGAAGTTTATCATTTAATAGCTCGATTAAAATGAAGAAAATCAGAAATCACAGTGCCGGTATAGATATCGGCGCTAAAAGAGTTTTTACTAGTGTTGAAGGAGAACAAGTTGTAAGTCATCTAACTTTCACTGAAGATTTTTACAAATTGCGTGATTATTTACTTGAACATAAAGTTGAAACTGTTGCTATGGAAGCAACAGGTGTTTACTGGATAATACTTTACGAAATCCTAGAAGAAGCTGGTATTGATGTTTGGTTAGTTGATGGACGTCAAACAAAACAAGTTCCTGGTCGCAAAACAGATGTAAAAGACTGTCAATGGATATGCGAGTTACACAGCTATGGTCTATTAAATCGCTGTTTAGTAGTAGACTCCGATATTAAGGAGCTTAGAAGCTATGTTCGTTTACGTGAAGGGCATATTGATTCTGCTTCTAAACACATAAACCAAATGCAGAAGGCATTAGTTGTGATGAATATACGTCTTAAAGAAGTGCTCAGTCAAATACATGGTGTTAGTGGTATGGCAATAATTGAAGCCATCCTTAATGGGGAGAGAGATAGGAATAAGTTGGTGAGTTTATGCCACAGCAAGGTCTTGAAAAACAAAAAAGATTTAGTATATAAAGCTTTAGAGGGAAAATATACTGAAGCAGGTCTTTTTGCTTTACAACAGGCTTATGACGGTTATTATTTTTATCAAAATCAGATATCAGAATGTGATAAAAAAATAAGTGAAGTAGTAAATCGCATAGGGAACTCTGGTTCTGGTCAAGAGAAGAGAAAAAGAAAGCCTATTCGTCACAATAAACCTAATGTTGAAAAATTAGATGGTAATTTATTAAATATATTTGACAACAATGATGCTACGCAAATATCTGGGATTACTGATTATACCTGGTTACAACTTACATCAGAGATAGGAACTGATTTAACGAAATGGCCTAGTGAAAAACATTTTACAAGTTGGTTAGGCTTATCGCCTGGACAAAATAACTCAGGGAAAAAGAATAGGAATGCAAGAAAAAAAGGAAAACCACGGGCAGGACAAATATTTAAAGTGATAGCTCAGAGTTTAATAAACAGCAAAAATATAGCTATCGGAGCCTTTGGTCGCAGATTGAGAGGTCGTAAAGGTCCTGCTATAGCTATAAAAGCTATGGCTAGAAAGCTAGCAGTAATTTATTGGCGAATGATGATAAAAGGAATCGATTATGTTGAACATGGAGTAAAGATGTATGAGCAACAAATTGCTGCAAACAAACTAAAGGTATTTATGAGATTAGCAAATGAGCTAAAAGTGGAAATACCTGTTTAGTAGAGTGTTATATGATTATGTCATTGGTAGACCCCACCCAATTATTTGTTATCCACTCATTGTAGAAAGTGAAATTATCACTTGTAGAAATATTGATTGAGTTTCGTGGAATATTCCAAAAGTTAACTATTTAGTTAATTTATGTATTCTTTTG
>JAQVZQ010000192.1 GCA_028708095.1 Dysgonamonadaceae bacterium | reverse complement strand
CGCTCTTCCGATCTTAATTGCTTCTGTTGCTGCTTATTTTGGATACTATGCAAAGGGGGGTTCTTTAGATGTAGGAAAAGCAAGTACGGATTCAGTGGTTATGAACAGCATATTGATTCTGATTACCGACTTAGCTTTCACACAATTAGTAATGGGTTAAAATTAAGATTATGATTAAAGTAAAAGGCCTTACCAAGTCGTTTGATGGACGTGTAGTTATTGATGATATAAGTGCAAACTTTAAAAAAGGCCTTGTCAACATGATAATTGGGAGAAGTGGTTCAGGAAAAACTGTTTTTCTTAAAAATCTTATTGGGCTTCTTAAACCTGACACTGGGGAAGTATTATATGGCGGAAAAGATTTTCTTAAAATGCGCCATCGTGATATTAAGAAATTAAGAAAAGATATGGGTATGCTTTTCCAAGGATCTGCTCTTTTTGATTCTAAAACTGTTTTAGAAAATGTGATGTTTCCCTTAGATATGTTTTCGAGGAAAAACTTGAGAGAACGGAGAAAAAGAGCTGAGTTTTGCTTAGAACGCGTCAATCTGGAGTCAGCACACAATTTATATCCGTCCGAAATAAGTGGAGGAATGATGAAGCGTGTAGCAATAGCACGTGCTATTGCATTAAATCCCACCTATTTATTTTGTGACGAACCTAACTCAGGGTTAGATCCAAAGACGTCTCAATTAATTGACGAATTAATTTCGGATATAACTCAAGATTTTGGAATGACCACAATTGTGGTTACTCATGACATGAACTCTGTTATGAATATTGGCGATCATATCATTTATATTCATGAGGGAAAAAAAGAATGGGAAGGTTCTAAAGCTGAAATTATGGATTCCGATAATGAATCACTTAATGAGTTTGTTTTTGCATCCGATCTATTCAAGAAAATCAAAGAAGCTCAGAACGCTGACGAGCTGGATATTGACCTCTCATAATTACAACCAGCTAAGTTAGCAAGTTTAAGAAAACCATATAACAAACATTTTTAAATGTGAGTTGTTATTCAACTACAAACCAAAGTTTGCAAATTAAAATAAAATATAGTAACCCACTGTATTAAGTTTATTACAGTGGGATTTTCGTATACACAATAATAATCTACAACATGTTAAGTATAAAAAAATTACATGCCAGGGTAGAAGGAAAAGAAATACTTAAAGGCATAAATATAGAAGTTAAAGCAGGAGAGATTCATGCAGTAATGGGTCCAAATGGTTCAGGTAAAAGCACTTTGGCATCCGTTTTGGCTGGGAATCCAAAATTTGAAGTCACGCGAGGCAGTATTATATTTCAAGATAAAGATGTTCTTGATATGGAACCCGAAGATCGTTCACGAGAAGGAATATTTCTGAGCTTCCAATATCCTATTGAGATACCAGGCGTAAGCATGGTAAACTTTATGCGAGCTGCTGTTAATGAACATCGGAAATACAAAGGATTAGAGCCAATTACCGCTGGAGACTTCTTGAGGCTGATGCGTGACAAGCGTGAAATGCTGGGAATGGACAAACAATTGGTGAGCCGATCAGTAAACGAAGGATTTTCGGGAGGAGAAAAAAAACGTAATGAGATTTTTCAAATGGCTATGTTGAATCCAAAGTTGTCAATATTAGATGAAACTGACTCTGGCCTTGATATTGACGCCTTGCGTATTGTTGCTGCAGGTGTTAATAAATTACGGACACCAGAAAATGCAACAATTCTTATTACTCATTATCAACGATTGCTTGAATACATAAAACCAGATTATGTACATGTATTACACGATGGTAAAATTGTGCGAAGTGCTGGACCCGAACTTGCTCTTGAGCTGGAAGAAAAGGGCTATGACTGGTTAGCTGAATAATCTACTGTTTAGATGAAAATTGAAACTAATTATTTGTCTTTCTTCGAATGATAAATATATACATATTACAATAATGATTGAACAACAATATATAGACCTGTTTCAACAATACAGAAGTGAGATTGATAGCAATTCTGTTAACATAATGAATGAACAACGTGATGCTGCATTCAAGACTTTTAAAGAGATAGGTTTCCCTACATCAAAGATAGAAGATTATATACATTCGGATGTATCACGAGCTTTCGATGCAGATCTTGGTTTAAATATTCGAGATATTCCTATTCCTGTAAATCCTTATGATACCTTTAAGTGCGATGTGCCTAATTTGGCTACTAACCTGCATTTCCTTGTAAATGATAGGTATTACGATAATAGGAATCAGATCGAAGGATTACCGAAAGGAGTTTATGCGGGAGGCATGAAAGAGTTTGCAAAGTTATATCCCAAAATTTTTAAAGAACACTATGGTCAAGGTGCAGAATATTCAGACAATGGTTTAGTAGCGTACAATACAATGTTTGTGCCTGACGGATTTGTTCTCTATTTGCCCAAAAATACTGAGGTGGAAAAACCAATTCAGCTTATTAATATTCTTAGAGGTGGTGTTGATTTAAGCGTCAATAGACGCATACTGATTATTGCCGAAAAAAATGCAAAAGCTAAACTATTGGTTTGTGATCATGCTATAGATGATGTGCATTTCGTAGTTACACAGGTAACAGAAATATTTGCAGATGAAACATCAGTAGTTGATTTTTACGAGTTAGAAGAAAACTCTACAAAAGTAACCCGTCTTTCATCTTTGTTTACAGAGCAACAAAGTCAATCGCATGTCATTGCAAGCAATATAACGTTGCACAACGGATATACTCGCAATAACTATCGATTCAAACTTCAAGGTGAACATGCCCATGCTACAATTGGGGGGCTTGCAATAGCTGATAAACAACAACATGTAGATAATTATGCATTTCTTGATCATCAGATGCCAAATTGTACAAGCAACGAGTTGTTTAAATATGTGTTGCAAGAACGTTCAACGGGTGTCTTCTGTGGTAAGATATTAGTTGAGAAGGATGCTCAAAAAACACTTGCCTATCAAACAAATAGAAATTTGGTGACATCACCCGATGCAAAAATGTTTGCTAAACCTCAATTAGAAATTTATGCTGATGATGTAAAGTGTTCTCATGGACTTACTACTGGACATTTAGATGATGAGGCTATGTTTTATCTTCAAACGCGAGGGATACCTGAGGCAGAAGCAAAAATGCTTTTAATGGTAGCTTTTACAAAAGACGTTTTAGATTTAATTAATATTGAATCGTTGAAAGAGAGACTTGAGTTTCTGATTGATAAACGTTTTAGAGGAGAGTTGATGAGATGCGGAAATTGCAATGTTTGCAAATAGAAAGGATACAACCCAATGATCGATATAAATAAAGTAAGGGACGATTTCCCAATCCTCTTTCGTAAAGTATATAATAAACCTCTAATTTATTTTGACAATGCTGCCACAACACAAAAACCAAAATGTGTGGTCGACAAAATAGAAGAGATGTATTATACGCTAAATGCAAATATTCACAGAGGTGTTCATTATTTAAGTCAACAAGCTACTGATGAACATGAGGCAGCACGAGTGACAATACAAAAGTTTATAGGGGCAAAGTCATCTAATGAGATTGTTTTTACTCGTGGTACAACTGAATCCATTAACTTAATAGCCTCCACTTATTGTAGGGCATTTTGTCAACCCGACGATGAAATCATTGTCTCAACAATGGAGCACCATTCTAATATTGTTCCTTGGCAATTGCAGGAAGAGATAACGGGCGTTAAGTTACGCGTAATTCCCATTAATGATAAGGGGGAGTTAATCATTGAAGAGTTTGAGAAACTCATAAATCCTCGTACCAAACTTGTTTCCATCACCCACATCTCAAATGCTTTGGGAACAATAAATGACATAGAGGAAATAATTAAAATTGCACATAAAAATGATGTCCCTGTTTTAATAGATGCAGCACAATCTGTGCAGCATTTACCAGTGGATGTGCAAAAGTTGGATTGCGATTTTTTAGTTTTCTCAGCTCATAAAGTATATGGACCAACGGGCATTGGCATACTTTACGGTAAAGAGGAATGGTTGAACAAACTGCCTCCTTATCACGGAGGAGGTGAAATGATTGCCAATGTTTCGTTCGAAAAAACCACTTTCAATGATCTACCATATAAGTTTGAGGCAGGTACCCCCGATTTTGTGGGGTCAACTGCAATGGCTGCAGCCATTGATTACATAACTGATATAGGTTTAGATAACATTGTGAAGTATGAGCATGAGTTGCTTGAATATGCAACCGAACAGCTTCT
Source organism: Dysgonamonadaceae bacterium (assembly GCA_028708095.1). Taxonomy (GTDB): domain Bacteria; phylum Bacteroidota; class Bacteroidia; order Bacteroidales; family Dysgonomonadaceae; genus UBA2632. The sequence goes on along the minus strand of JAQVZQ010000192.1, from coordinate 2,597 downwards.
TAAGATAGATGGACTCACCATATATGGCACTTCTGCCAATAAAAGTAGTGTAGTGTCATTTCTGGTAAAAGACATTCATCATTACGATATGGGAATGTTGTTAGACAAAATGGGTATCGCTGTACGTACTGGGCATCATTGTGCTCAGCCTCTTATGAATCGCATGAATGTCGACGGGACAGTGAGGGCTTCTTTTTCATTTTACAATACAAAGGAGGAGATTGATCAATTAATTACTGGTATAAATCGAGTGGTAACGATGTTTTAATCCACAATTACTTATAGCAATTTATTAAAAACTATTTTCTAAATCAGAGGATAGTTTTTTTGTTTTAAAAAATGTAATTATCCTGTCTAAATTTAAATTGAATGATTGCTATATTTCACGAAAGGATTCGTGCGGGAGCGATGTGCCTTACGTGTCAGTGTAGTATATTGAAAGTTCTTAATCAAGCCTTTCACTGCATTTTCCACCAAAGATTATAAATTCCACAGATGAAAATAGCAAACTCACTAAAGGTTGCTGTTGTAAGAGTCGATTTTGTTGTCCACCACAAAAAACTGGAGTGAGAAATGTTGATTCTTACATCCCGCAAAGATTAGGGGACAGTTATCGATTGAAACTTGCGCCCACTGTAGAAAATTGTCGCATAAGATGTCATTCCTGACAGAATTTAGAAAAAAATGCTGTTAGAAAGACCAAAGTCATTTCTTCCGTCGAAGATTGGACGAACAAGAGATGAAAACGTAATCTTCCATTGAAGAAATGTTTAGAAAAGCACAAATGCACTTTTGTTTCAAGTAAATTGGATTTTGGAGAGATAAATGAAGGAAAAATTGTAGAAAATGTGATTTTCCTCTCATCTTTGTTAAATTTCTCACTGAAGATTTGAATTTAGTCACTCTGTTTGGACAAAAACCATCAAAGATTTGAAATTCGACTGTTGTTCGTCAGAAAAAATGCGGCAGATTCGATTTTCAACACCTTTTCGTCAAATCTTCGATCGAAGATTCAAGTTTCAACTGTTGACAATGAAATCTTCCATTGAAGAAATGTTTAGAAAATATTTTTAGTGGTTGTTGATGGACTCAAAACTCGGGTAAAATTGTGAATGGTTTGAGACTTGCGAACCTATGTTTTTGTCACACTAAAATTGACAAATCAGGAACTGTGTGAAATGACAGCTGAAACTTCACAAATTGAATGTTGCGCATCAAAGCTACATCGCTTCTCTTTGCCTTTATTCTCAAATTGAATGATTGCTATAGTTGTTGTATGTCTTGTGCTTGCTCCTAAAGCATCTGAACATTAAACATTAGTAGTAGTGGAATGTTATAGACTTTAGTACAACAATTTAAGATTTTAAAGATATCTTTATTTAGAAGTCACAAAATGTATAAACTCCACTCATATAAACTTCACTTTTACTTAATCTTCTTACTTGTCTCTCAATTTTTGTTTTCTTGCAATTTAAACCAAGATCTCATAGCTGAAGAGATAGTTGCTTCACAACAAAAGGCTGAAAGAAGGGATAGTTTAATTGCCCAAGTTAAAGAACTGAACAACAAAGGAACGGTTCTTCGTAATGGGGGAGATTATAAAGATGCTCTAAATATTCATTTTGAGGCTTTAAGCCTTGCAGAAGCTGCAGGAGACACTCTTGGAATGATTTATTCGTTAAATAATATTGGCACAGATTTACGACGAACATACTCAAATATAGAGGCGTCCACTTATCATTATTTGGCACTGGAGATGTCTGCCGCAAATAATAAATACTTAAAAAATCGTGCAAGAGCGATGAATGGTTTAGGGAATATTTTTCTTGCATTGAAGAAAGGTGAGCAGGCCCAAAACTATTTTAAGCAAGCTTTGGCCATAGAAAAAGAATTGAAAAGCAATTTAGGACAGGCTATTAATTATGCCAACTTAGCCGAAACCTACAATATGCGCAACGATTTGGACAGTGCACTTTACTATTATGACGAATCTTTGAAACAGAACAAAATAATTGAATCTAACATTGGCGAAGCAATTTGTAAAAGGGCAATGGGCCTAATATATTATGAGAAAGGAAGGCCAAGTCATGCTTTGGAGCTACTCGACGAAGCTTTTGCGCTTATGGAGCATTCTAAAGATGCTTTTCATAAACTTGAAGTTCAAATTTCTTTGGCAGAAACACTTATCAATTTAGGTAAGACTAATGATGCTGAACCTCATGTAAATGAGATTTTATCTTTGGCAAAAGAGATCAACTTATATGATTATCAACAAAGAGGATACGAATTGTTAGCAAGCTTAAAACAGAAACAGGGATTGTTTCGTCATGCATTTGAAGCCAAAGAGATGGGGATTCTCTATAGAGATAGTGTGTTAGCACAAAATAGCGATGTGCGCATTCTTGAGCTGGAAAATCGTTACAAAGGAAAGGAAGCAGCTCAACAAATACAACTTCTTACAACTGAAAAAGCTTCAGCCGAAAAGATCAAAACAGATCAACAGCGTATCTTTTTCTTATTGATTCTATTGCTTAGCGTTTTTATTGGTTTTCTCTATTACCGCTATAACAATAAGCTGAAAGTAAGCAATGAGCTTA
>JAQVZQ010000191.1 GCA_028708095.1 Dysgonamonadaceae bacterium | reverse complement strand
TAATGGTTTCACTTAAATCTTTCTGGGTTTTATCCTCCATAAATACTTCGAACCTCATTAATCGATCTTGCGCCTCATTTGAAAGAGGTTGCATACAAAAAACACAAACACTGTCATTAGTTAAATCGGGGAAATCTTGATTTGGATATGCTTCTTTAATTGAATACTGTTTAGCTGCTTCATACAAGATTTTCCACGCAGAACTCCCTACCCCTGGTAATGGTTCATTGGATAGAGTATCTTTAGAAATTAATTTTCTTGCCTCTTCAGTATTATTATATCTATCGATTAATAAACTAATTTTTTTATCATTATCTAGGCAAAAAATTCTATCGTATGACTCTATTGTAGTATTTAATTGAATAATCCTATTCTTAAGCATTCGAATTTTTTTTCCGATTACTTCAGGACTATTAATTTCTGTTTCCAAAATTTGTTTCTTTAGTATATTCAGTCTTTCCTCATCACTTTCTGACCATTTTCCAAATTGTTCAATACTTGATACACCGGTGTCCTTAGTAATTCCTGATATGAATTCTCCTGGTTTTGTTGTTATTGGTATATCTATAAATTCTAACTTCTTAATCTTTGGTTTTTCGGTTTCTAACTTACTCTTAATTTTCCTTAATAACTCTACTAATACCTGAAATACATGCGCCCCATAAGGCAAATAGGTAACTTCATTATTCTCATCAACAATTACTCTTGCGCATTTAGAATCAAAGACACAAATATTCGATAATTTTGTATTATTTTCTAATCCATCAGTCCAATCAATATCTTCATCTATTCCACCATTAACTGATATCTTAAATTTTGCATTTGCTGGAGTAAAAACACCAGTAGTAAATACATTAGGGAGAATCCTTTCTTTAGTATCTCGAGCATTACAAGCTTTCTTTAGAATTCTCGCATACCCCGATTTACCAGATCCATTTTCTCCATAAATAATATTCAATCCACTATGCGCAAAACTAATGCAAGAACCGTTGGGTATTGCGTTGACCCCGTTAATACTATCAATCCTTTTTAATATCATTGACACTTTTTCGATTTGATCACCAGACACATTCCCTCTTTTTAATGGTATAGGTTTAATTTTTTTATCGCCTAATCCATATTTCGATTTTAATATATTGAAGATTTCTTCTTCGTCGTCTTCTGTCAATGAATCTTGTGTAAGTATTCTTCTCACTGCATCACTTTGCCAGTCAGGAATTTCATTAATACCCCATTTAATAATCGCTTCCAATGCTGACATCTTTCATCCCTCCAAACAATTGCATTATAGCTGCATTTCGACTAACGTTTGGCATTGCCGATGTCGATGAACTTACAAGGTGGTTAGCCTTCTTTAATCCGCCCTCCACGCAGACTTGGTTAGCGAATCAATGTGGTCGCATCAACCCCATGATTCGACTTCATTGTTCCACATCATGAAATGCTTTCCGCAATCCGAAGCAGCAATGCCGTTTTAGACGAAGTGGCTTGTCTGAATCAAATACATTATTTAGGCATTGTCTTGTTGATTATCGAAAATAACCGCTCAAAATTATCCATGGTTTCAGCCGATAAAGTAGGTAGGATTTCGGCTCGAGCTCTTAGGAAATAATCAGCCGGTCTTCCATGATCAAATCTATCTTTTCCATGATAACGAGCTATTCTGCGAACTACAGGATCATTCCCTTTCAAGTCCTCTTCTGTAACCTTAGTTCCAAATGCCCTATTAAATAATAATAAAAAGTCATTTAATGCAAATAAATCCTCAATATCGGCTTCAGGTTGGCCAGTAATATCCCCAATAGTAATAAGGCGCTTACCATCAAGCAGCCTCTGAGCTACCAGCCGATTCAACTTTTGGTGACCGCCTTTATTAGCATCCACCACAACCGTCAAATCAAGCTGCCCTCCTAGGAGCGCAACAAAGGTGGGTACTAAATCAGCCCCACCAACCGGAACTATTGACCACTTTTCATTCAAGCTCTCACGATCCCCTATTTCCTTAAAGTAATCAGAGATAACTTGGAAGTAACTAAAGTCTGATGTGCCTTCAACAACCAAATTATGAGGCCCTATGAATAGATGCTGGGCCAAATCGTAACCAAGAGCTCCTTGCAGTGGAAAGATTGTATCTTGATCTGTGGACGCAAAATCAGAAGTAATAATAGACCCGGTGTTTTGACTCTTATCCTCAACCAGCCGGACCCTCTCAAGTCTGTCTGGTTGTACCATGAAGGGCGAATGAGTCGTGTAGATTACTTGATGATTTGGTGCTAAGCGTTCTTCTATGAAACGAAGAAAATCAGCTTGGGCACGCGCATGGAGACCAAGAGCAGGTTCATCAAGGAGTATTACTATTGGATCATCCGAATATTCGAATTCTGAAAAGGCCGCAAGAAACGAGAAAAACCATCGAAAGCCTGTAGAGTGTTCATCGAAGGGAAGAGACAATTGGTGCCGACTATCCCAGATTCTGATTTTAAGTTCATCAAGAACCGAGTGCTGTCCGCATTTGTCAGACACTGTCTTCTGAGTAATGTCTGGCATCACACGAAGTTCAGGATTTTGGCTCCAATATTTGAGAACATCGGTTGTAATTGCGTTTGCAACATTCTCCAATTCTCTCTTTCGGCGTTCATATTCAGCATTGGTTAAGTAATCTTCTTCGGCTCCAGCAATCATCAATAGAGCTCTGGCAGTGAGTTCCTGTTCAGTTAGCTGATCAGTGTTTTTCGTAAGAATCCTAGCAATGTTTACCGAGTAAGGTAGAGTGCTATACTCCCCGAAATAGAGAAATTTTGGAATACAAGGCTCTATGGCCTCCCAAACCGATGTATTTAAGTCATCGCTTTCATTTAGTAAATCCTTGAGAATTCCTTCAATATCTACCCCTGTTTTAGTTTTTTCTTCGTCCTCATCCTGCTGTAACTCTTTTGCATAGCTTCTTAACTCTCTAATAGACTTAATACTATTGGCTCGTGTTTTGGTCCCGCGCACCCAAGTTATACTATCGATCAAAAAGGATACAAAGTCTGGTTCCGAAGTTTCTATATCATATATCAACTCTCCAGAATATTTTCTACTCAAAGTAATTCTCGAAGGGTTTCTGAGAGTATTTCTACCAAAACGTTCGTTAATATTGGAGAGCTCTTGCCGTTCTAGAGCAAATGTTGCGGTAACAACTTTTTCTTGCTCAAGATCATTGCCCTTCATACGATGACGCTTCTCCAGCCAAGCAGGGTAATGATCAGGAACCGAGAACTTAAAATTCCCTCGTGCTGGAAATAACCGATGAAGCGAATGCAAGAATGCAGTCTTACCTGATTCGTTCTTACCTACTAGACAAGTCACATGAGGATCAACCTCAACTTCGCCTGAGTCGACAATATTCTTGAAAAATCTAACCTTAACAGATACCAACCTCATATAAAACATCTCCCCTTTTGATATACTTAGAATCGGTCTAAGGCTATTTCGTATAACGAATAGCATTTGTGAATCCTTTGAACCTTAGAGTTGTTTGCAACCCTTGGCAAAATGGTTGCACGAAACGTTAGCGAAGTCACAAATGCGGTGTTAACCGGAATTTTTCAAATTTTTGCAAATGAGTTTAATATTAAGTGAGGTGTTTACAAATATGATGAGTGATGATAAAAAATAAAACTATTTACTTGTATTTGTAAATCTTGTCAAGAACAAAAATTAACACAAATGGATTTGCAGTAAATAGTTTTTACTATCAAAACGCAACTCCATAAAAATATTATCCTTTATGGCATGGATTACAACAATAATAACAACCATCAAAATTTGTTTTTCCAGTTGCTTCTTTTGCTTCTTTTATTGCATCTTTGCAATTGTCTTTATAACCAATGTAATTTCTATTTTTAATTTCAGGTAAATACGAGCAATCTCCCGTATGGACTTCATGATTACCTTTATTGTCTGTATTTGTATTATAATAATAGTGCTTATACATACTTTTCCACCTCCTTTCAATGAAACTGATGGTAATACTTGGGTGAAAAACTTAAGTAAACGTCTGTGGCTTCACCGAGTAGAACCCAGGCGCAGTAGCTTAAAAGCCCTGTTTCCTAGGCCCTCTCTAAAATTCCGGACATCGGGTTTTCCCACGATCCGGCTTCAAACTGAACGCCCGTCGGTCAGCAAGGTCTTTCCATAAGAGCATTGCACTTAAACACAGTTCCCGTGTACCTGTAATGTCCCTACAGTTTACCTATGCCTTCACCTCTCCGCTAGTTATCTCCCTCTTTCAAGGTTTCGCTGTGTAGAGGCCATTCAGTCCAGAGGGCCTTGACTCTGGTGTCGTTATGTTGTCGCTCACCGTCATTGCTAAATATGCCCTCATCTGCCAGTCTCGAATCCTCCGAACAATTTCCTGGTTCTCAGTTATATGTCCGGTCTTTGCCATACGGAACTGTCTTGGCTGGTTCCGAGACCTTCCCTACTTTGCCCACTTATCCTTTTCCTGGTGCCGCAACCCGTACACCGGAGGGCAGACTCTGTGCATGTCCCCATTACTTCCAGAATCTTACCAGTCTTCGTCTACGTCGGTGAGACTCGACGCCCTCAACATCCTGCCACTGACTTCATGCAGGGCTCAGTTACGATGCAGCAATTTTTGCTTAATGCTACGGCCCCAAGAATTGCTAGCTCCCTGTGCCAGTCCTACTCATGATGAGCAGTCGGAGCGTTTACTTCCAAGCTTCCCTCCGCCAAATCACCTGAAGCGAGAGTTGGATATAACTACGTGACCGAATGGAAAATCGCCACGACCAGACTTTCACCGGTAGGATAAATAAGGTTATAGGCTGCAACCGACGCCTATGAGCCGGACCCGCAAAGCCCTTCATCCTGGCGTGCTTGCACCCAGCGAAGGGGTGTGGCGTGCATTCTTCAGCATTGCCCTCAATCCATCCATCGCTGCCCCTGCTATTCACGTCGAATGGGAAGCCATGGTTATGCAAAGTTTTGTAGATTAATTACTTGCTTTTATACTATCTGCCATTCTTTGAGAAACTGATCTATGTACTATAGCCTGTACAATTTCATTCATATTCTTAAGTCGGAAAATCTGATTGAAATTGAAAAAACCATACCTTACAACTAGTTTTCCAATTAACTCATCTGCAAATGACGATGAAATTACTGCTACACCCGAAAAGTCTATTTCAATTATCTTACCACTTTCGTTATTTAAATTTATGATTTCGTTTCTTATTCTTTCTCCTGACTGTCTTGTGCCTGTTCCGGAAGATTTATCAGCTAACAAATATACTAAATTGCCACTCTAATCTTCGATATTCTCGATTCTTAGATTCAGCGGTTGATACCCACCAAGAGCATTAGATATAGATATTTCTATATCTGTATCTATTTGAAAATCAATAGTTGTACTTCCATTTTCCCTTGAAATATAAGGCAAGCCAGAATAAGTTTTTATTTCTTCACCCGTCATCATATAAGATCCTGACCCTGAACTAACTACCAATCTCCCTGAATTATGTCTTATTATTTGATGCAATCCCCACATACCGTTCCCTTGCCCTATAGATTTATCACGAGTAACTCCCTCCTTAATTGCTAAAGTAATTGCGTCTATAGGATTACGTGGAGCATGAACAGTATCTTTTAGAGAATTATATATCCCCTGTCCAGAATCAAAAATACAAAATGCAATATGTTGACTAGTCTTATGTATTTGACCCATTACATAGCCTGAGTCATTTTTTGCATGTTGTATAACATTATCCATGACTTCATTAAGACACCAATCTAAGCCTTCAATAACTCCTTTTTGACATTCAATATCTCTAGAAACACTGTTAATGTAAGCGTCAACTAAATTCTTAACATCTTCAGAATTTCTAAATCTCCAGACTATATCTAACGGAGTTCTATTTAAAAGATGTTCGTTTTCTTCCACGTATAATGGATTATCAATATAACTCCTTTTTAAGTATTCAGGCATATTATCATTAAACTTAAAAATAAAGCCCATGTTTTGATAGAATTGAATTACCCCTGCAATTGGTACACATACATTTGGGAATGCAGTATTAACACCACTAAAATCAATTAAGAAGCCGGAGTATCCATGTTTTGCCCCATGATACAGTGATTTTAAAAACAAACTTACATTAACAGGATGATTCATTTTAAATATATTTATATTCTTATATTTCAAACCCATAATCCTCCTTGGGTTACTTATTAACAAAATTTCGCATAACGGGCGGCGGGTTTGCGGTGTCCCTGAACCCTAGTGCTTGCGCTTGGTGAAGGGATGCCCCCAAAACTGGCTGATAGGAAACATCGCGAGCTCTTTACGCGAGCTAGGAGCCTATCAGTCGGGCACCCGCCGCCCGATAATCAAACGAGCGAGCGGCAACGAGCGATGTCTGCTTATCTATGTAATCACCGACATTATGTCGCAAAAACATCTCCACAAGTGGTATTAGCAATGTAGTGTTGGGAATACCTCCATATAAGTGATATATACACTGTAGTGTCGGGGATATTAACTAAAAATGATGTTGCTTATTCGTCTGACTCCTGAATAATTCCATACAACGAACTTTGAGCATATATAGTCCTTATAGTTCATCTAGCACTATATTATCAATTAATTAGATATAATTCTACATATTACCATTCTATTTTGAACAAGTATTTCCTGCTAAAACCATAGAAAAATCCAATTTTCTATAGTCGTCCCATATTTCGATTCTCATTACGTGCATTGAAGATAAGGCTGGCTATCCGGATGCTTCCGGAATGGGTGGCCGAATGTGGCCGAAATACGCAATTATTCTTTT
>JAQVZQ010000190.1 GCA_028708095.1 Dysgonamonadaceae bacterium | reverse complement strand
TACGGGACTAAAAGATTTTTTGATTTTATGTTAGTTTGTGGTTCCCGGTGAAGGCAAAGAAAGCAAGTGTGTGGAAGCGAAGGGACGGTTGTGAGATGGCTATAACACACTTGCTTTGTGCGATGGCTATCATTTTATTTTGTCATTTTATCGCTTAAGTTTCATTATTGCACTGTCGCTCTTCCGCTTACGCTTAACGGTTCTCAGCTATACGCAGGCAGGGATTTTTACCACTGAGCTTCCTACGAAGAACTGAACTTTAATTTTAGCACTTTCCTGTTCTACGAAGCACCAAACCCCTGCTTGCGTATAGGTGATGTTATGCCTTCGCCCTTCTTTTCCTGTCGTCTGTTTTGTTGTCATTTCTTGTCTGTTTTTGTCGAGCGTTGGCTTGGTGGCTCTTTTGCAAAACTTTGGATTGTGGGTTAGCTTCTGGGCTTTTGCAAATGTGCCACCAGATGGTTGGGTCTTACCATCCATCTGGGTTAATGAATTTCCTTTTTCGCTCTTCCTCACCGCTTTTTAACTCGTATTCTATTTGCTTTTTGATGTATGACTTGATAGGAATTAAATCAAGTTGGTTGTTTGATTTAACAACTAACTCAAGAATATTCTGCCATTCCTTTGCATGAATTTCTCCAATGATTACATCCCCGCTGTAACTTCCTCCGTTACCTCTCCACCATATTTTTTTAAAATTTTCAACGTCAGTATTCAAACTTAAATAATGTAAAAATGCCTCTTCAAAGAACTCTTTAAGCGTGTGTCTTAAAACATCAAAAATGGGGTTCATTTTTTTCTCGTCAGTGTGATAAGCTGATATGAAACCTAACAAAAACTCTTTCGCCTTTATTTTCTGTTCTTCATTAAGGTGACGGAAAAATATTATCAGTGGATGCTCTCCAATTCCAAAGTAATAATTGTTTTCAATAATCAGCAACGCTGCTTTTTTGATTAACTCATTATTCTCTCCCAAGTCCCAAACAAAAGAAAGTTGGGTGTGGGTATTTCTATTAGCCATCTCCCCTTTATCCGTATAGAAAGCATTAATATATTCCAAAAGGAAGTCTGGTCTAATACGAAGAAGTTCTTTTAAACCTTCACACTGTAGGTCGAAATGGATGTCAACCTTTTTTTCTTGTTGTATGTATGACTTCTTTAAAAGCTCAAAATTATCTGAAAGCATTGCTGAATACTTTTCAAAGAAATGATAAGACAAATTGATTCTTAAGTTTTGAATCTCGATTTTATTATAAACTATTAAAAGTATTTCTTCAATGATGTTTTTTTCTTTGTATTTGACTAGATTTTTGATAATTGGTAACTTCATAAAGAACCGACCGATTTTGTCTTTGAACTTATCTGACTTAATAGGAATAAATATTTCAAAGCTTTCAAATCGTAAATAACAACCTCTGTCTATTGATTTAATTGTTTCAAGCAATGCGGTTTTGTAAAAATTATTCGCAAGCTCACTTGGCAAATAATCAAAGAACGAAAGTTGCCAATACAACTTGTATTCGTGCTTCCAATTGTTGATTAGATTCCAAAGACGTAATGCCCATTGGGGTGATTTATTGACAATCACCTTAACCACTTTATGAAGCGGATTTACTCCTGTTGGGTAGTTTTCCAAAATACTAATTAGGAGTTTAAATCCTAATTCATCGTTTCGCAGAAAATTCTCCTCCGTAATGATGTTTAATGATTGGTCAATTCCCCAGCTGTTATTGCCTTCAAGTGAAAGGGTGTTTTTAATTGCTAAGTGAAGAGCTTTGAACTCGTCTTCACTTTTAAAAACAAAAGAAGACCGAACATCTTGTTCTTTCAATTTTTGGAAATCATCATAATTTTTGAAATTATAATCCTGCCTACCTCTATGTGAATTCCAATCTAATTTGCGAAAATACTCATATTCTTTGCTATTGAACTTTACTTTCAAGTTTTGATAACCTTTGTCAGCAAGTTTTTCTCTGTCCAGCATGGAAACAAAATCATGGACGTAATGAATGTGCTCAAAACTTGTGGGGTCAAGATTGCTTTCTATAAAAGGTAGTAAAAGGGATAAATCGAATTCTAGGATTTCTGGAATTGCTTCTTTATATCCTGGTCGGTAGTTTTTAAGTATTGATAAAATTTGTTTGGGGTAAGAGTTGAAATTCTCAAACAGGGTTGTCCAAATAGATTTTCTAAAATCTATTGTCACCACATAGAATGGTAAGGGATATTGGTAAAAAGTGATTGAGTGATTTCTTCCTCCTTTTGTAATTTGAAAATGGTGTGAAAGGAATGTTCCAGCTAAAGCAAAAAATGCTTCAATATAGTGCGGTTGCTTGGCTTTAAATTTTGCAATTAAAAGGTTGAACAATTCTACTTGTCTTTGAAAGTCAAATCTGTGGTCGTCATCATCAAATAGCAACTTCTCTCTGATTCTCCTGATAAGCTCAGGAAGTGATTCAGGCTTTTTCCGGCAATATTCAAACGCTAATTCCAAAGCAGGAATAAAGCTTTCTGTAAAGTGATTAAAAAGGTCGGCAAGAAAGTCTAAGGTTTTGTCCCTATCCCAAACAAAGTCATTCGTTTCATATTTTGAATCATAGACAGGGTTTTCGGATTCTGGAAATTGCTGAATTTTTTGATGGAAATAGCTAAGAGTTTCCTCTCTTTTGTAAAACCAAAAAAGCGAAAAGAATTCTAATACTTTTTCTTGCTCTGAATAGATTGAATACAGATACTCATCCAGTGAGCCATTTATTTTTTTAAGCACATTGTCATAACCAAAAGAATTATTGGAGGGGATAATCGTGTCTTTGAATCTTTTTTTCCAAATAGGGAAAAATGTAAACAGTAATGTTTTGAATGATAGGATTTCATCTTTAATAAATACTTTGTAGAAGAAATACGTTGCCATTACCTGCTCTGAAACCCTTGCATGATTGTATTTTACTTCTAAAAGTTCTTTCTCATGTAAAACTTCAATAGCCTCATTGAATTCATAATAGTCAAGTTCAAATGTTTTTAGAATATTTTCTATAAATTCCTTATTGCTTCTGTCAACTGTAAAAAAGAATGAAATTATGCCAAGTGTTTTTAGGAGATTATTGTTACCGAGTATATCAAAATCTTTTATGAATGTCCTAAAGTAATAATCGTATAGCTCAAAAATTCTATCTCCATCTCCATACAAAAATCCAACTTGCTCTTGATTTGCCAATCTTGATGCCATGATTGCCAGTCGTGCATTTCCATCAGCGATTTCTACAATTCTCTTTTGGTATTTCAGGTTTTTTATTTCAAATGAATCACTGCTGATTATCTGTGTTATCTCCTCATCAGTAAATTTTTTCAAAGTGATAGTTTGATGCATAAAATCCATGCACTCATTCTCAATATCGCTTAAAGCATAGTCTCTAACTGTAATTAATAGTTTTATGTTTCCTTTTCGATTTTCACGAAATATCCCCAAAATTTGTTTGAAGTTTGGAAGTTGACGATTTGCATCATCCACTAATAGTATATAGTTCTTTTCTTGCTGCAAGTGAATTTTTAGATCTTCTGAAATATCTTGATCCTTCTTAGAAACTGCGAAAGCTGAATAATCTTTGTTGGCTGATAAATATTTATCAAGTGCTTCAAGTGCAATCTTCGTTTTGCCAACACCAGGAAATCCTGAAATAATGAGTAAATCGTTTGTTGCCAAAATGTTTTCTATGTCGGCTAACTCAGTCTTGCGATGTAAAAAGATATTATCTAATGGGGTTGAAAGTTTCCCTGCTTTGTTGTTGTATTCGTCAATGAAATTTTGAAGTGGAAGGAGTTGTCCAGTGTCAAGTGGAATACCTAAAATATCTTTAGCAAGGATTAAATATTTGGAGTAAATCTCTAACGCTAACCAGTCAAGTCCTATCAATTCAATACGGACGTTCTTTGAAATGGCATATTGGGTTATTGCGGTTTCTTCGGCAACATCAAGTCGTGAGTTAAAGAAGATAATTATTTTATGAACTTGATTTGCAGGAACTCCTGTCTTAGTTGGGTCTAAACATTTATCAATGTCCTCTGTTATCTTGGCGACTAGTCCGTCAGCTTTAGTTGTGAATTCAACATATCGTAAACTTCCATCTGCAAGTCGAAAGAAAGTGTCGGGTGTACCTTTTACAGTTTTCTGTTTCCCAAATTGGCTTCCTGTCCTATTGATGCTTGCTAATTCTTGTTCTCTAAAAGCTAAATAAATGTCGCAAAGGTTTTGAAATGCAGCACTGTCAATACCTAGAAGTTGTTGCTCAATGAGTTTTAATCGTCCATTCATGCCTTCATGTCATTATGTGAGTTAGGGCAAAAGCAAATGTGCTGCATTGCGTTGGCTTTGAGCATTGGGATGCAGCTCTTTTGATTTTGCAGATGCGTTGGCGTTTTGTCTTTCACTTTTATGTTCGTTTATTGTCTGTCGTGTCGTCTTTTTAGGGTGAGGCATAACGTTTCGGGGCTTGGCGAAGTGCGGGACTTTTAGTACTACACTTCAATCGAAGTACCAAAGTTCAAATTTGGAACAAATGTTCATACGAAGCACTTCGCCCCGCATTTCGCCAAGCCCTTGTTATCGGTAGCTCTTCTGTCTGTCCGAAGTGATGAAGTTTCAATTTTACTGAAAAATATGTCTGTGCGGTTTACATTCATTGCTGTGTCGTGTCAAGTTAGCACTACACCGTGCGTTGGCTTGCAAGCTCTTTTTATTTTTTCTGCGTTGCCACTTGCGTTGGCAAAAAAATAAAATGTGCTTGCAAATGCATTGGTATGTTTACGGTCAATTTTCAGTTTCATGCTTTATCTTTTAGTAAGTGTTTGTAAAATTTGAATAGTGATTAGTATTCAATATCTCATTCACTTTTGGAAAATTTATTTTATCAAACTCTCCAATGTTGCCAACCAGTAAATCATCAAAGTTGTCACCCACATTTACCAAATTGATGTCGCCATTTTGATAAATGAAAGTGTAGGCGTTCCTTCTTGATTCATTTGAAGAATAGACAATTTTCATTTCTGTTGGCAATGTCTTACTTATCAAATTCGACAAGTCGGCAAATTCTTTATCAGTTATGCTAAGGAATTCTTTTTGATTCTTATGTTTTCTTCGGGGTGTATATTGATATATTTTCCAAGTGTCAAAACAGTTTGAATTGTCTTGAAGGACATTTCCAATTTCAATTATTTCCTGAATATTTTTTTGAGTTGCAACAGTTCCTATTTTGATTTTCAAATTTGAATGTTTTCTTTTTAATTCTGATGCGGTTACAAGTATTTCAGAAACTGGATAATTGTCTGTTCGCATTGTGTGGCTTATTTCAGGTGTAATTCCGTCTATTGGAAGGGAAATCCAATCACAATACGGGGCAACTTCAAAAAGTTTTTCTTTATATCTTCCGTGAGTTGAAATGACAATATTGAAGTTTAAATGTTTTAGATATTTTACAAGTTCAACAATTCTATGGTATATCAACGGTTCGCCACCAGATATTACAATATTCTCAACGCCTTTATTTCTGAATTTAAGAAGTGCGTCTTTCCATATTTGCAAATCAATTTCAGTTTCTCGTTTTTCTACTTTCGGACCAAAGCAAAACGGACAATTCAAGTTACAAATTGTTGTTGGTTCTATGTCTAACGTTTTAATCATTATGATTTAAAAGGTTCTAAAATATCGGGTGCGGTTGGACAATATCTGTAAGGGTGAAATCCGAATTTCTTTATTGATGCTTGTAATTTTTCCTTGTGATTCATAATGTTTTCTTCAAAATTATTCAACAACATCTTATTCATTTCACTATATCGGCAAACTTTACTATCGCAATTAGAAATAATTTTTCCTCTCAGTAAAAATTCGTCCTGTCTTAGAAATTCTGACCTGCCAAACAAATGACAACAAGGAAACTTTTTCGATTGATTGCCTATTGATTGAATGTATTGAGTGATTAAACACTGTAAAGCACTATTTGCAGATGAATAAGTTTGAACCCAAAATTCGGTCTCATTCCAATTCATCTCAACACAATAAGAATGTAAAATTTTCATACTTTCAATTGCACGTTTCTTTTCAGAAGTATGAATATGTTTAAATTGGACAAAATCAACATTGAGATTGCAAGCAAGTTTATTTATATCTTCAATTTGGGTTTTACTAAAATTGATATTGTTTGTTGAATCAACAACAAAACTGATTCCAATTGCTGGGGTAAACTGATTGCTTCTTAATTTCAGTAAAGTTTGAATGTTGCTTATTATTTTAGAGTAACTTGTCTTCCTTGTATCGTGCAGTTTGGAATGAGAAATCTCATTCGTTGCGTCTAACGACACTCTAACAAAAGATAAATCTTTGATTGAAAAATCACTATTAAATAAATTGCTTAATAAATGTCCATTTGTAATTATTCCAACTGATATTTCATTTTCAATTAGAAATTTGCAAATGCTTTTGTTGTCAAATTCGCTGCTTGCTGAATAAATTTCTTTATACAACAAAGGTTCTCCTCCTCCTGAAAAAACAACTGACTTACCGCCTGAATTACAAAAAGCCGTCAAGTAATTTTTCAAATCTGTTAAGGGGATTTTTTTGTCGTGCCTAAAGTCGGCTGTGAAGCACCATTCGCAATTATGATTGCAATAGTCTATTGGGTCTATTTCGACTTGATATATTTGAGGTGTGTTTTCAATATCATATAGCAACAGATTTTCGGGAATCAGTTGTGATGCAGATATTTTGCTAACAATATTATTTCCGTGTTTATAGTTCACCTTAATCTATAAGATTTTCAAATGCCGTCCGACCTTCAGGTGTGCTCAAGTTAACCGTTGTTTTCTTTGGAAGTTTCTTTGCGGTTACATAGACAGGCTTTTCACTTAAATTGCTATACACAATTCCAAGGT
>JAQVZQ010000189.1 GCA_028708095.1 Dysgonamonadaceae bacterium | reverse complement strand
ATCTGGAGTATCTAATTTATACTTCTCCATTAATTTTTCAACAATTTGCGCTGTCAAAAATTTAAAGTAATTGGGTTTAAATATACTTTCTTCAGTAATAGTTTTTATTTCATTCAAATCAATTGTGTAATACATAACATTCAAGGATCCATGTGCTCCTCCAG
The DNA here is from genome assembly GCA_028708095.1 of Dysgonamonadaceae bacterium. Classification (GTDB taxonomy): domain Bacteria; phylum Bacteroidota; class Bacteroidia; order Bacteroidales; family Dysgonomonadaceae; genus UBA2632. The sequence continues at coordinate 6,764 of JAQVZQ010000189.1, read as the reverse complement.
TATAATCTGAATGCTGAACAGAGTAGCTTAATATGTTTTCATCCTCAAATAGTATTTCATTGCTTTTTTGAAGTTGATACCAATACCAAGAAGGCTGATTTTCTCCTTCTAAGTTTTCCATATCTCCATAATACTGATTTCCGAGTTCTCTATATACTTCAGTGTAATCCTCTATATATTTATTTAAAGCCTCTTTAGGTGAATAAGAATCATAAGATGTATCATTAAAAAAAGTACCGTTAAAAATTTGTTGTAATCTTGATAAATCTTCTTTCGATTGACCTTTGAATTTTTCGGGATACTTATATTCAATTTCGACATTAGAATAAGGCATGGTAGTATCATTTAAAGGAAACAAGTAAACCCTCTCTTTAAATTCAAGATTATCAAACTTAAGATCCTTCTTATCTAAGCATGATATTGCACAAAACGCCAAAACAAGCATTGATGCAACAATAAAAACCCTCGATTTCTTCATAATATAATTCTCTCTTATTGAGTAATTTGTTTGACAGCTCCTAAATTAGGATAGAACTGAACTTTTATGGGCTGTTTTTTATTATCAAACATTCGCTTGGTCAAAACATCTTGTGTTCCATATTGAACAACATCAACCTCTGTGTTGATTAACGATTCATTGTGATAAGTAAGCGTTAATTGAGCTTTACTTGGAACATTATACACAAGACCTTCTGAAAACTTTTTCTCCAATCTGCGAATGTCCCTGTCTGAGAGTTCTACTTGTGGTTGTGGATTTTTATTTATCAAACTCAAATAGATAGGTTCGCCTGCTAAATCATCAGCATCCACTAGTCCTAATTTCTCAGAAAATCTAAAAGGCACTTCTCTATCTATATTTTCAATACTTGGAATAATTGAAACTTTTGCAGTAATATTCTCAGTTGTAACACTCCCTGAAAAGAGTTCAAGTAAAGCTTTTTCCTGCAAATTTATTTGAGTCATCACCAACTTGTATGCATCACCATCTGGTGGCATGTTTTCGGCTTCACCTGTGAGGATATCTGTACGACTTAATCGTAAAGCAAAGATTTGCTTAGCAATAAGTTCAGCTTGTTTGGCGCTCGAACCTGCTAGTAGGATTTCTTCCGTCAATAGAGATTGAGCATTCACACTTGCCGAAGGCTCAATTTGAGTTTTTGAAGTAGTTGATTGTTCAATGATTGGAGCATCATGATTGATAGAACAAATCAAACCATCCTTTGTCAAATAAACAAAAGGTTCTACTGAGTTAGACCTAAACTGAATGAGATAAGATTCGTTTTTATTCGGAATTCCAACATTGTGAACTTCTACACTTTCTAATTTATAAGCAACCTTATCCTCTACAATAGGATTATCAATGCTAAGATACTGTTTAGCATACTGATAATATTCACCTCTTTTATAAGTTGTTTTGGTTATATTCAACTCAAAATCAAGTTGAGTAACAGGCAAGTTGTAAACTACTCCATAATCATTGCTTCTCAGAGCATTGTGCCTTATTGGGGTTTGAGCCGTCAGTGATGCGCTGATTAGAAGCAAAGCAATTGCAATAATCTTTATATTTGTGTTCATTTTTAATGAGATAATAATTAATACGCAGATTGGAACTGATGTAAAAAACTTACATCGTTTTCAAAAAATAGTCGTATATCGTTAATCTGATATTTAAGCATAGTTATCCGCTCTATACCCATACCAAAGGCATAACCAGAATATATTTTGCTATCAATACCACAGTTGTCTAGAACAGCAGGGTCTACCATACCACAACCAAGAATTTCTACCCATCCAGAATACTTGCAAATATTACAACCTTTGCCGCCACAGATGTGACAAGAAATATCCATTTCTGCACTTGGTTCTGTAAAAGGGAAGTATGATGGTCTTAAACGAATTTGGGTATCCTTACCAAATAACTCTTTTGTGAAAAACAGCAAGGCTTGTTTTAAGTCAGCAAATGAAATATCTTTATCAATGTAAAGACCTTCTATTTGATGAAAAAGACAATGTGCTCTTGCTGATATAGCCTCGTTTCTATATACTCGTCCAGGACAAATAATGCGAATTGGTGGTTGTGTTTTTTCCATTACACGAGTTTGCACCGATGATGTATGTGTTCGCAATACAATCTCCGGATCTCTTTGAATAAAGAAAGTATCTTGCATATCACGAGCTGGATGATCTTCTGCAAAGTTAAGTGATGAGAAAACGTGCCAATCATCTTCTATTTCAGGACCATCGGCTATAGAGAAGCCCAGCCTTTTAAAAATAGAACTTATCTCTTCTTTAACTAAAGACAAAGGATGGCGAGTACCCAAGGGTATAGGATATGATGTGCGCGATAAATCGAAGTCTGCTGATTGCTCAAGAGACTTGTCAATATTTTTCTTCAGTTCGTTTATTCTATCCTGCAATGCATTCTTGAGTATATTCAATTGTTGACCCACCTCTTTCTTTTGCTCAGATGGTACTGTTCTAAATTCACTCATCAGTGAACTTACAATTCCTTTTTTACTCAGGTATTTAATGCGGAGTGCTTCGAATTCTTCGGGATTGGAAGCTTTCAGATTATCTATTTCAGAAAGTATCCTAAATATTTTATCAATCATTCTTCGTTATTGCTTTTCTTTTAGTTTGATATATTTATCTACAAAATTACACTTTTCTATGCTATTTGCCACATATATAATTAAAAGAATTGGTAATAATATACCCTTACCGTCTTTTTTGAATGAAAAACTAATTGTAAATTTGTTTTTTAGACATTAGATCAGTATGATTAATAAAGTACGACAATATATTTCAAATAACAACCTTATCTCAAAAGAAAGTAAAGTTATTGTTGGATTGAGCGGAGGACCTGATTCTATGGCTCTTCTTGATATATTAATAAACTTGGGATATAGCTGTATAGCTGCACATTGTAATTTCCATTTACGCGATGATGCATCCAACAGTGATGAAGTATTTGTAGAAAAATGGTGTAGTGAAAATAACATTCCATTATTTAAAATTGATTTTGATACTAACGAACATGCTGCGAAACAAAAAATATCAATTGAAATGGCAGCTCGCAATCTCAGGTATAATTGGTTTGAAAAATTACGAATGGAGCAAAACGCAAAAGCTGTTGCTGTTGGTCACCACAAAGATGATTCTGTCGAAACTATACTCATCAATTTAATCCGTGGAACAGGCATAAAAGGATTAACAGGAATACCCGTTAAAAACAAATATATAATACGCCCTCTTCTAGCTGTGACACGAAACGAAATAATGGAGTATGTTTCTTCAAATGGCATTAGTTATGTAGTAGATCATACCAACGAGGAAGATATATATACCCGCAATATTATACGTTTAAATGTGATGCCAATTCTTGAGACCATTAATCCAGCAGTTAAAAACTCAATTATAAAAACCTCTTCTAATCTAAAGGAAGTTGAAAAAATATATGACAACTATATAAATATTGCCATTAAAAATGTTTTGAAAGGTAATCACATACATATATCATCACTCAAATCTACCAATTCACCCCAATCAGTACTATTTGAAATATTAAGTCCCTTAGGATTTACTTCTTCTACTATAGAAGATATTTCAAGCAATTTAGATTCTATTCCTGGCAAAATCTATTTATCTGATGACTATCGTATATTGAAAGATCGTGACTATTTAATTATTTCCGATAATACATCAGAAAAGATGCATGATAAAGAGTATTTGATTTATTCTGAAAATATGGAAATCGAGTTGCCTCTTAACTTAACAATTAATACAAATAAATATACACCTGAGTTTGAAATAAAGAGAAGCAGTTCCATTTTGCAAGTTGATATTGATAAACTATCATTTCCTTTAATCTTACGCAAATGGAGAAAAGGCGATTGGTTTGTTCCATTTGGTATGAAGGGTAAAAAAAAGATAAGTGACTTTTTCACAGATAACAAATTCAATTTGTTGCAAAAAGAAGAGACGTGGTTATTAGTTTCAGATGATAATATAGTGTGGATAGTTGATCACAGAGCTGACAACCGATTCAGAATAACTAACACTACAAAAACAGTTTACACCCTTACCTTAACTAAATAAAGTTAAAAATATGCGTACTTATACAATTAATCATTACTTTCATGTAACCATATTATCTTTTGATGGTCTAATTTTATAAGATCACAATAGTTAATTAGAAATCAGAAACTTATCATTCACATAAATTTAAACTATACATAGAGATGAAAAAAACCGTAGTAAAAGATGTCCTTTTAGTGGCTACCTTCGCTGGATTTGCCTATTTGGTGGTGCGAAACTATAGACAACGAAAAAGAAAAGAAAGAGAAGCCATTGAATTTCTTCATTTTCAATTACTTTAATTTTGTTTCCACGTCATATCAGATAAATTAGCCGAAAATCTAATCTTTTGGCTACAACTTTTTATTACCTTTGCGTCTTGAAAAAGTTGTAAATAATATTTCCAATGCTAACATTAAAAACAATTTACGATAACCCGCAAGCGGTTATTGATGGTTTACGTAAAAGAAACTTTGATGCCGAGGACATGATTAATGAAGTGTTGAGCCTCGATGAAAAAAGAAGAAATGCTCAAACCCAATTAGATAACGTTCTAGCTGAAGTCAATTCAACATCCAAACTTATTGGTTCTTACTTCATAGAAGGAAAAAAGGACGAAGCAGAAAAATCACGCCTTCATGTTACAAAATTAAAAGAAGAGTCAAAAGTATATGAATCAGACTTAGCAGGTGCTGAGTCAAAGCTTCAAGAAATTTTAGTTAACATTCCCAATGTTCCACACAAATCAGTACCTGAAGGAAAAGGAGCTGATGACAATTTGATTGAACGATCGGGTGGCAATATGCCAAACCTGCCCAAAAGTGCTGTGCCTCATTGGGATTTGACAAAACAATATGATATTATTGATTTTGAATTGGGTGTAAAAATAACTGGCGCAGGGTTTCCTGTTTACAAAGGAAAAGGAGCTCGCATGCAGCGAGCACTTATAAATTTCTTTTTAGACAATGCAAGAGATAATGGTTTTTTAGAAGTTCAACCACCTTATTTGGTAAATGCAGAGTCAGGCTTTGGCACGGGACAACTACCCGATAAAGAAGGGCAGATGTATCATGTGCAAGTAGATGACCTTTACCTTATTCCTACAGCCGAAGTGCCTGTAACTAATATGTACAGAGATGTGATATTAGATAAAAAAGACTTTCCAATCAAAAACACAGCCTATTCTGCTTGTTTTCGTCGCGAAGCTGGTTCTTACGGAAAAGATGTGCGTGGGTTGAACAGGTTACATCAATTTGACAAAGTAGAAATTGTATGTATCGATTCACCTGAAAATTCATACGAGCGTTTAGACGAAATGGTTAACTATGTTCAATCTCTGATTGAAAAGTTGGAACTACCATGGCGCATACTTCGTCTTTGCGGTGGAGACATGGGTTTTACATCAGCTTTAACGTTCGACTTTGAGGTGTTTTCAGCAGCGCAAGAACGATGGTTGGAGGTGAGCTCTGTATCAAACTTTGAAAGTTATCAAGCCAATAGATTAAAGTGTCGTTTTCGTGACGATAATAGAAAGACCCAACTTTGTCATACATTGAATGGTAGTGCTTTGGCATTGCCTCGAATATTAGCCGCATTGCTCGAAAACAATCAAACGCCAGAAGGTATTCATATTCCGAAAGCATTGGTGCCTTATACAGGTTTTGAGATTATTGATTAAACTCAATAAAAACTTGAGGCATGTAGAGTGAAATGTTTGCGCTCGCTCTTACCAATATAAAAAAATGCCGTTACAAGTCTAAGTTACTTGTAACGGCATTTTTCAAGAATATTTATCCATGCAACGTAACATCTGAACTATAGCTGTCACAGCCGAACGGCGAATATTGTTATCTCGCGACTTACCGAACATATACTGCTTACTCACCACACTGCCTTTACATATAGTGCATATCCATACCGTGCCTACAGGTTTCCCTTCTGTTCCTCCATCTGGACCAGCTATTCCCGAAGTAGCAATTGCACAATCTGTACCAAAAGCATCAATGGCACCTTTCGCCATTTCTTCCACCACTTGTTGACTCACAGCACCATGGGTTTCAAGAGTAGTTTGTTTCACATTCAGTAAGTTCTTTTTTGCACTATTGGCATAACACACAAGACCACCTTTGAAATATGTTGACGAGCCAGGAATACTAGTGAGCAAATGAGCAATATATCCCCCCGAACAGCTCTCGGCAAGAGAGATGGTCATACCTTTGTCCTTTAATGTGTTGCCTAATAGCTGTTGTAGTGTATCTTCAGATTCTGCCAACAGATAATTGCCTAATAAATCTTTTAGCTTATTGGCTTGTTTTTCCATTTCAATGATATACTCGTCGCCTTTCACTGACAGGCGCAATCGAATAACACCACCACCTGGCAAATAAGCCAAGCCAAATCCATTTGGCAGTTCCTCTTCAAAGTTATTTAACCTCATTGCCAGTGCTGACTCTGATATACCTTCTGTATAAAACACATGCTTGAGAAAAGTCTCTGTTTGAAACTGTTTTGACATGCGGGGAATAATTTCTTCGTTCATTGCCCAACGCATTTCATAAGGCACACCAGCCATAGAAACAAGCACTTTACCGTTTTTCTCGAACCAAAGAATAGGAGCAGTGCCTACTTTGTTTTGTATTACTGTACTTTTACTTGGCACTAAAGCTTGATTGCGGGTAAGTTCGTTT
>JAQVZQ010000188.1 GCA_028708095.1 Dysgonamonadaceae bacterium | reverse complement strand
CAAGTGAAATTATCAATTTGAGCAAAAACATTCTATTAATGAGATGCTTAACTCTTAACTTAATGACATTTGACTTGCGCCAGCTCGAAACTAACTGTTTTCTGGCAGACACTATTTATTGAAAAAGGAAAAAACACTACTTCAATCAACAGCATAAGATTTGCTTTTTCATAAATATCTACTCTTATTTATTTTAGGAATTGAATAAAATGTTAACTTTGATGTAATTTTGAATTATTGATAAGAAATCTATGAATACACCTCTTCTTGACACTGTATCATCTTATATTAAATCGTACTCACGTAATAAAATTATTTTTCATAAGGAGGGCCTCTCAGGTATTAACTCAATAGATGTTGGCAAGTTATTAGCTCAATCACTTTTCAATTTCGAAAATGAAAATCGATTGCCAATGAGAACAACTGTAGAGCTAGATAAAATACTAAGCAATGCAATTTTTGAGCATCCTAACTTTGGCAAGGTTTTAGCAATTGCCAATGTTGGTATTCTCTTCGAGTCAGAATTAAAACAAAACTTCTATAGAATTATGGACAATTACTCTACAAACAACCTGCTATTTATTGAATGGGAGGGGGAAATAGAAGATAATGCCATATATTTTTTATCAAAAGAAAAAGGAATAAAAATAAATATCAACAATTTAAGTCATATAGCAATATGAAATATAAAGATTTACTCAACTTCGAACCCATTACAGAAGTAATCAAATTTGACAGAGCCAATAAAGATGAAGATTATCAGAAATCACTGGTTAAAACTTTTGTTTTCTCTAAAACCTTTAAAGATTATCTAATTCCATTGATGATTCGAAATATCGACTTCAACAGCACAGGAGAAGCTTTCGGATTGCAAGTAGTTGGTAACTACGGAACAGGTAAATCTCACTTAATGTCATTAATATCTTTGATTGCCGAGAATGAAGATTTAGTTGATCTAGTGAACGAACCCAAAGTAGAAAAAGATTTAAAAAACATAGCTGGCAAATTTAAAGTCTTACGATTTGAACTGGGTAATACCGAAAGTCTTTGGGAGGTTGTTACCTTTCATACCGAAAACTATTTGAGAGATTTAGGTATCAACTTCTCTTTTGATGGTCACGGTGCTATGCCATACTATGATAAGATAAAGTTGATGATGGCCGAGTTTGAAGAGCATTTTCCTGATAAAGGATTCTTGATTGTTATTGACGAAATGTTAGCCTACTTAAAAGGGCGTAGCGATGCCAATCTACTCAATCAAGACTTATCAGTATTGCAAGCATTGGGTCAAGCATGTGATAGATCTAAGTTTAAGTTTATGTTTGGTGTACAAGAGATGATTTACCATTCACCCGAATTTCAATTTGCTGCTGAAATGCTACAAAAGGTAAATGATAGGTACAAAGATATTATGATTACCAAAGAAGACGTAGCATTTATTGTGAAGAACCGCCTATTGAGTAAAAACGAACATCAGAAACAAAAAATTAAAACTCATCTCGATCCTTTTCTCCACTTATTCTCCGATATGCACGGTCGCACACAAGATTATTTAGATCTTTTTCCCGTACACCCTTCATACTTTGAAAATTTCGAGAGAATTAGAATTGGTAAAAGCCAACGCGAAATTCTTAAAACACTGTCGAATCAGTTTTCTAATATTTTAGAACAAGATGTTCCAACAGACAATCCAGGGCTACTAACTTACGATAGATATTGGGAAGATATTCAGAAAAGCCAAGACTTGATGGCAAATCCCGATATAAGAAAAGTAAAAGAGATAACTGAAACCATCGACGATAAAATAAACACCCACTTCACTGGTGTAAGAGCATCAAAAAAGATTGTTGCTCAACGCATCGTAAATGGATGCGCTATCAAACTCTTGCAAGCCGATTTGCAAAAACAGAATGGAACTAACTCAGAGCATTTAGTAGATGATTTATGCCTTACTGATAACATGGCAGACAACAGGGAGTTTCTTATAGATATTATAGACTCTGCAGCACAACAAATTATCACTGCCACATCGGGTCAATATTTCGATCAAAACAAAAACAATGCTGAATATCATTTACGCATTGAAGGCGGTATTAATTTCGATCAGAAAATAATAGATTATGCTGCAACAATGACAGATAATCAAAAAGATGAATATTTCTTTAAGTTTTTGGAGGTTAATCTGCCTTTAGAAAGTGATACCTATCGAACAGGTTTCAAAATATGGGAGCACAGCATCAATTGGAAATCGCACAAAACATACCGCAACGGATATATCTTCTTTGGCAATCCTAACCAAAAATCTACTACACACCCTCGACAACATTTCTACATGTATTTCATGCCCATATTTGATGCCTCAAATAAAAAGAGGAATCATGATGAGGATGAAATCTATTTTATCTTTGATGATTTATCTAAAGAGTTTAAAGAGGCAGTTACATTGTATGGTGCAGCACTCTCTTTGGAAGTTCGTTCGGATACTTCCCAAAAAGATAATTACAGACAAAAAATTAATGAGCTAAATATAAAAGCACGTGCACTGTTTGATCAAGAGTATGTGCAAATTACAAAAGTAGACTACCAAGGCAAAGAGCTACCACTTAGTGGATATTCTCTTCCAGGATCTGGATCAAGTAAAGAGGTTGTTTTTTCGGAAGTAGCATCTATAGTTCTTGAAGACTGGTTTGCTAACGAACGACCAAATTATCCCAAATTCACTCAATTGAAGGGGAGTGTTACCAAAGATAATTTACAGACATTAATAAAGAGTGCTATGCGAAAAATAGCAAATCCAGAGCAAGACGACAGTAACGGAGAAGCTATCTTATCGGGTTTAGGGTTGTGGATACCAGGCAAGCTTGACTACAGCAACTCTCCTTATGCAAGAAGCATTATGCAAATGCTGAAAGAGAAAGGCGAAGGCAAGGTGTTGAACCGTGATGAAATTATTGAATTTGTAGATAATAGTAAGGACCTTTGGCTTTCTAAAGATTATAAAATTGAGGCAGAGTTAGAGTTTGTAGTATTGGCTGCATTAGCAGCTATGGGCGAAATAGAGATAACCCTCAACTCTGGCACATCCATCAATTCTACCAACCTTCATGCACTGAGAGAGATTGACAATCAAGATTTCTTTTCATTTACACACATCAAACAACCCAAAGGTTTAAATTTAGCTGCTCTCAAATTGTTGTTCATGTCATTATTGGGCCGAGATTTGAGCAACCATCTCAACGATCCTTCTACTTATACACACTTGGTGACAGCAGCCAAACAATGGGCAGATCGCACGGTGACACTTCAAAGCAAAGTAGGACAAGGCTATATATTTAGAGGTGTTGAAATAGTATCTTCAAATGATGCATTAAAATATAGGCGAGACTTTTCAGCATTCGCTGGTTTTTGCGACAAAATTGCCAATTATACATCAGAAGCTAAGATTAAAAACTTTGCATATTCCATAGAGAATTTAAACAAAGTTCTTCCAACAAAAACAGAGGTAGAAAGACTTGAAAAACAACTTTTCCAACTCACCTCTCTCGATCAAGACATCACTTATCTACAACAGTGCGTGCAATACATTACCGATCCAGCGTTCAAATCAAGTATTACCAATGCAATTAACCAACTGGCTACAATAGTTAGTTCGGACAGTGTAGCAAAAATGAACGCTTACAAAGCAGAACTGAAAAACTATAAAGAGCAATATGCTGATTGGTATTTAAGCATGTATTTGAAATACAGAATCAGTGAATCTGATAATACCAAAAAGGTCGCCTTGTTAGACTCAGAGGAAAAACTAATTTGCGATATTCTGCAACAGGCTGACTTTCTATCTACAGGACAATATGCTCAGCTGCTTAATAAAATTAGCAAATTGAAGCCAGCTGACGAAAAAGTAAACAAAGATTTGATCTTAACTGCACCTTTTCAAGATTTTAATCCAGCCGAGTATGAAAGAGAAGAGACTTTATCTATCAAGCAACTGAGGAGCGAAATAATTGATTTATTGGTGCTTTGGACTGAGAATCTCAAGGATGCTTTAGACGACCCAATGGTGCAAAAGAAAATGAACCTTTTGAATAAAACGTCACAAGCACTGTTGTCCGATTTCAAAGCTGGTAATATAGACCTAACAAAACAAAATGCATTACAAATTCGCAATGCCATCATGGATTTGCACAAAGGGTTGGAAAAACTGGAGCTCGATTTTGAAGGAATGAAATCAACCTTCAACCGACCTTTAACGCCCGACGAAACCATCGATACGTTTAGAAACTATATCAATCGACTGGCTGAAGGCAAAGAGCGTGATAAAATTAGAATTATATTGAAATAATAAAAAACGATGCTTGAAAATAAAGATATTAAAGAAGAGAGAATAAACGTCTTAGGATTAACTTTCAACACAGAAGAAGAGCGCAGAACTCACTTCCGTGAGGAGCTCCGCAAGAAACTTCCTGAGCTAAAAAAGATGGAGGGTTTCCCTATCGGAGAAGACGAAGATATTTTGAATCTCTCCGACCCACCCTACTATACTGCTTGTCCCAACCCTTGGTTGAATGATTTTATTGAAGAATGGGAAGAGGAGAAAAAGGAGCTGGAAAAGAAAGGGAAGCGGAAAGCTGATTTTGAAGTTTCAGAACCTTATGCTGCGGATATTAGCGAAGGGAAAAACAATCCTATTTACAGATCACATTCCTACCATACTAAAGTTCCTCATCCTGCAATAATGCATTTTTTAAAACACTATACAGTTGAAGGGGATATAGTATTAGATGGTTTTCAAGGAACTGGTATGACTGGGGTTGCATGTAAAGCTCTTGAATTTGAAAAGGAAATTAAAAACTTGAAATTTGTTGGTATTGATTTAAGTCCTATAGCCAATTTTATTTCTTACAACTTTAATATTAATTGGAATTTACTGAAAATTGAAAAACAGTTTGATGACATACTTGATAAAGTTAATAATGAATTGTCATGGATGTATCAAACTTGGGATGAATCTTCAAAATCTTTCGCTAGAATTAATTATGTTATATGGAGTGACATATATTCTTGTCCTAATTGCAATAAAGAAGATTCTTTTTGGAATTTTGCATTCATCAAAGAAACTGAAACCGTTAAAAGAGAATTTAAGTGTCCTAATTGTTCGGCAGATTTAAAAAAAGCGAGTCTTCATCAAGTATTTGAAACAAAACATGATTATGCACTTGGTAAAACTATCAAGCAATTAAAAAGAAGACCTGTAATTATCGATTACACAAATAAATTTAAGAAAAGGCTGCGTAAAGAACCAGATAATAATGACTTTGAAATTCTACATAAAATAGAGTTTTTTAATCCAACATTTCAATACCCAATCTATGAAATTGTTGATGGAGATGAGACAAGAAGAAACATAAAAATTGGTATTACAAACGCACATCACTACTATGAAAAACGAGCGTTAATTACTCTTGCTTATTTAAATGGCTTATTTGTAAAAAGCAAGGATGCATCTAAACTATTATTCTTTTTAACCTCAATTATTTCAATGAGATGTACAAAAAGAATGCCTTATAGAGCGGGGGGCAAAAGTGCAGGTTCGGTAAACAATATGTCAATACCTTCAATAAGTCAAGAATATAACGTCATTGATACAATTAAAAGAAAATACAGAGATATTGAAAGAGCTAAGAGTACAATAATCACTAAAACTGAAAACAGTTTAATTAGCAATCAATCTGCCTCTGATATTAACAATATAAAAGATAATTCTATTGACTATATATTTTTAGACCCTCCTTTCGGGGCAAATATTATGTATTCTGAGTTAAGTTCTTTATCTGAATCTTGGTTGAAGATTAGAACAAATATAAAAGATGAAGCAATAGAGAATAAATCTCAGAGAAAAGGAAAACAAGAATATCAATCTATAATTGATTCTTCACTCAAAGAATTTTACAGAGTTCTAAAACCAGGCAAATGGATGACTGTAGAATTCTCTAATACTAGTGCTGCCATTTGGAATATTATTCAATACTCTATTCAGAATTCTGGGTTTATAATTGCAAATGTGGCTGGAATTGATAAAAAACAAGGAAGTTTTAATGCTGTTAACACCGCAACTGCTGTAAAACAGGATTTAGTGATTTCTTGCTACAAACCTTCATCAAAATTTCATGAGATATTTAGAGATAATCAACTCTCTAATGTTGCTACTTGGGATTTTATTGAAGAACATTTAAATCATCTAACTATCCATATAGCAACCGATAATTCAACTACAGCTATCATAGAGCGTAGTCCCAAAATACTGTTCGATAGATTGATTGCATTTTATGTACAAAGAGGTTTGCCAGTACCTATGGATGCAGGAAGTTTTCAAAAGGGTTTACGCGAACGTTTTACAGAACGAGACGGCATGTTCTTCACCAATGAACAAGTGCAAGAGTATGACAAGAAAAGGGCTGAGAATCCTGAATTTATTCATTTATCGCTTTTGGTGTCATCAGAGCAAGATGGTGTAATGTGGTTGAAGAATATTTTAGCTGATAAACCTTTAACCTATCAAGATATTCAACCACTATGGCTACAAGCCTTAGCAGGGGTTAGAAAAGGCGATATAATTCCTGAATTAATTACTTTTTTGCAAGAAAACTTTCTTGAAGATGAATCAGGAAAATGGTATGCTCCCGATCCAGAAAACGAAGCTGATTTGAATGAATTGCGCACCAAGCGCTTACTCAAAATATTTGAAGGTTATAAAAATGAAACTAAAAAACCAAGAACAAAAATAAAAGAAGCAAGGGTGGAAGCATTGAGAGAAGGTTTTAAACAATGCTATCAAGACAAAGATTTTAAAACAATTGTCACAGTTGGTGATCGCATCCCCAACAATTTGTTGATGGAGGATGAAGTGTTGTTGCAGTTTTATGATATAGCATCTTCGAGGGTTTAAACTAAATAA